>JALRIU010000060.1 GCA_023255355.1 Pseudomonadales bacterium
ATGGTCCGCGATAGGCGCCCGTTCGCACGTGTGTTGGTAACTCTGTGCTCGATAATTTAAGGTTGGGGATATTGCCTGCAGCTGCATATACCATATCTGAGTAACCAATATTGAGGGCCATACCGCTATAGCAGGTGAGTCCTTGTAAACTTGATATTTTACCTTGCTCATCAAGACCCGCCTTAAAACGTGTAGCTATTGGGGTGCGATAGGCACCCTGCTGCATTGTCTCTTCACGTGACCATATAACTTTTATGGGCGCGCCGGGATACTTTTTGGCTACGGCCACTACCATCCTGACATCATCACCGACAGTCCTTCGACCAAACCCCCCTCCGACAAAGGTTTGATTAAACTCAACCTTATCTGGCGCAAGTCCACTTTCGTCTACTGCAATCCAAAATGCCTGCTGCATATCTTGAGTAGGATGCCATAGCTCTAACTTATCATCATGAAAATAAGCTGTGCCATTCAATGGCTCCATCATTAATTGATCGCAAAACGGTGTACGATAGGTAGCTTCAACAACCTGTTCAACCCGATGAAAATCCAGCATACCGTAACTGGTCAGCTTCATTCCCTCTGCTTTATCTAACAACTTATCCTGACGCTGTTGTAAAAGTTCATTTGACTGCCAAAAAACGCCTAAACCATCGTCCCACTCAACGGGTAAAGCCGCCAAAGCTTTCTTTGCTTGCCAATAACTTTCGGCAATAACAGCGATCGCACTCGACCTTTCTGTACCGTCAAAACCAAAGGTTGGGTTACCCACCCACGATTTTTTTGGATCATGGGGCTCAATCATGACAACGGCTTTAACCCCAGGCATATTTTCTACCACCTCAGGTTGGTAGGACTTTAGTACACCGCCATGCACTGGTGATTGCATAATGGCGGCATAAAGCATATTGGGTAGATTTACGTCCATACCATACATAGATTCCCCTTTAACAACCTTAGGGGCATGTTGCTTTGGCGGGTGTAACTTTCCTAATAACTGCCATTCTTCGTGAGATTTTAGGGTCGGCTCTTCAACAAGCACCACCGAGGCGGCGGCCGCAGCCATCTGACCAAAAGTTACTGATTGATTAGAACCCTTGTGAATCAGGTGACCCTTAGCAACGGTAATACTGCTAGGAGAATCATTAAAATGATTTGCAGCCGCATGTCTGAGTCGCTCTCTCGCGCTAGCCCCTAATTGCATTGTGTAGGGCATTCGAGCATGGTCAGTCGAGTGGCCGCCAAAAAAAGGCTGTAAACCCACAGCATAACTGCCAGGCGCTGCAAGCTCGCGACTAAACTTTGCAAACTCGATGCGAACATCCTGCCAATCACATTCAAGCTCTTCGGCTATATTCAAAGCTAGCTGGGTGGACACGCCGTTACCAATTTCGGGTGAAGGAACCGTCACTAGCACGTCATTATTAGGAAAAATAGTTAACCAAGGCGATAATTCAGAGACTTGTTTAGATGCCGATGAAGCAGCGCTAGCTAAAGGAGAAAGTGACAAGCACAAACCACCGGCAACAATAGAGGTGTGTATTAAAAATTGACGACGCGATACTGCAGCATCAAGTAATCCTTTTTTATCCATATCAGCGCCCTGCCCTTGTATTGGCTAGCTGTTCAAAATCAGCATTGATGGAAGCCAAAACCTCATCACTGATAGCATCTCGATCAAACTTTTGCATGAAATTAAGGGTAAAACCTCTGCCTTGATCAATTTGAGGATTGGTTGAAAATCCAGGTAGGTGCTTATCCACGATGGCCCTTGCATCCGCATCATCTAATATTGTGCCGACAACAGTAGAACCGGTCGTATAAAGCACTACCGTTGATGGTTTAACTGCTTTAAGCGCCCTATCTAGCTCATTCATCTTGTCAGCAGTAATAAGTAATGGGTAAAAATTTGCTAGATCAGATAAATACAGAGGACGAGCAACCAAAAGCTGTCTGATATCTCGAATACCAGGCAGGTGCTGATCTAATAGCACAACCGTTTCAGGATGATCGATTAATTCACCTAAGGTTGAATCTGCTACTGAATAACTCTTGCCTTGAAGCACAGCTGTGGGTTCTGGCGCAGGTAGTAGATAACTTTTTAATCCAAGTAACAACAAGACAAAAAAAACCAATCCGCCGGCTACTTTAATTTTATTTTTGCTCATAAAACATCATCAATAATATTTGTGAATTTAAAAAAGCGTTTTTTAAGGCGCGAAAACCTTCTAAACCTTTTGCTTTTCACCCCGCAGCGGAAAGCTGCCAATAAAACCGACCTTTACCTTACCTTCAAACGTGTCACCGTTAACCGCCGCAGTAAACTTCAATTTCATCTTGAAGGGTTTTTGGGTTTGATTTAGCCATTCAAGCTGCCCATTTTTGTATGTAATATCTGTCACCTGAGTCGTGGTACCATCCCCTGTTTGAATAGCAGACAGCCCGTGCTCATTTTGCGTAACATGGAGCTCTGTCTGCTCAGACCCTGTCGGGCTTTTTATAGTTATGATCCAGCTACCCGCAATCGATTCAGGAGTACGATTAACCGTCAATGACTCAGCTTCTAACAAAGCCTTAGCGCGGCTAGCTATAGCTTGGGCTCCCTGTTGATTAATATAGGCAGGTAGTGTTTCCCAGCCTCTTACAGTTGAGGTTGATAGTAATCGTGCGTGATCCATGTCTACATTCCAAGTCGGAATTCTTTTTAACCACTCCTCAAGAACTATGCGCGCTTCTAACCTTGCAAGTGCATTACCAATACAGGTATGGGGCCCTGCACCAAAGGTAATGTGCGGAGATTTCCTGTGGATATCGAAACGATCAGGTCGATCAAACTTTGATTCATCACGATTTGCAGAGGCCACTATAAATAATACAGCACTGCCTTGATGAATTTTAACACCTCTTATTTCGGTATCCTTGGCAACATAGCGAGCGATATGATGACCTGTGGGTTCAAAACGCAAAACCTCTTCAATCGCTTGAGGAATTAAAGCGGGATTGTCGACTAATTGCTGTCGTTGATCAGGATGCTCGGCAAACAATTTTCCCATCCAGCCGATCAGTTTGTTGGTAGTTTCATTGCCTGCCCCGGCCAACACATTCACAAAAGATAAGATTTCTTCTTTAGTGAGGTGTCTAGTAACTTTATTTTCATCGATGAACTCAGTATTTAGCAGCTCAGTGATAACATCATCACCAGGATTTTCAGCGCGCCAATCGATATACTGTTGGAAGCTTTCATCCATGCTAAATTCACCATCATAGTCGATGGGCTTACCGGCATCAGTGATCAAGCGCGCATCAACACCTTCGCGTACTTTTTCGAAGTCCTGTTCTGGAATCCCCAGCATAGTGCCAATAATACGCATCGGAATTTGAGCACCAATGTCAGCGATGATATCAAACTCATCCCGACCTACAAGCTTATCCAGGCATTGCTGGGTTATCTTGCGAATACCTATTTCTAACTCTCGCATTCGTCTAGGTGCAAAAAACCGTTGCGCCAATGTTCGGTAAACCATGTGGCTTGGAGCATCCATAAAAATAAATGTCCCTGGTGGCATTTGCACATCGGCTTTAATAAGCTCGAGAATATCACTGCGGCCGGAAATAAAGGCATCGCTGTTAATAAGGCCCTCTCTTACATCCTCATTAAGAGTTACCGCAAAAAAATCATGCTCCGGATTATAGTAAACTGGCGCCTCTCGTCTCATGCGCTCATATAATGGATAGGGATTTTTCCAAAAATCCACTTGGTAAGGATCGTAATACAAACTTGTTGTTGAATTTGGCATAAAAAAACACCTTAACAATTATTTTTATTAACAAAGCTATCACTTATTCAATCTTTCTACCGGTGATATCAAACATTCCTTCAGTACTAATATTCAGAAATTTAAGGCCGCCGTCCGTCATACTAACGTGGGCCACATGATCAAATCGACCAGGGCCATCTCTTAGCCAGACCCCACCCGTTGTAGCCATAACCACATATTCCTGCTCAAAACGTCGCTCATAATTGTAATAGTGCTCATGGCCAGCAATGACCGTATAGGGCCTTCCTTGAAGGGCTTTTTCAATAGCACTGAACCCATTCTCTCCATATTGCCAGGCGGGTTTGTGCATTAAAACGACTGTCCATCGAACGTCAGCATTTTCTGACAACACCTGCTCAGCCCATTGGGTTTGCTCAGGGCTTATTGCTATAGCCCCCGGCAATTTAACAGGCGATGATCTTTCTTTTGCTCGTGCTAAGATAAAGTCTTGGGTAGCCAGAGGATTTTCACGCATCGCAGTCTCGAGGGCGAGGGTTTTCTTAATATATTCCTGCGAGAGTGCAATGGCTGGATCTTCTGTATTTAATACCACGAAGAGCACATTTTTATAGAGAAAATGGTAGTAACTTGGACCTCGCCTTGCCTTCCAAACTGCAGCCATTTCAGGATTACTAATGTCGTGATTACCCGCAGTATAAAAAAACGGTATTTTAAACTTATTAATAATCTCTTCGATTTCATTCCATTGTTGGTTTATCTCTGCAGGGTTTTCAGTATAACCCTCGATTAAATCGCCAACCGACACTACAAAATCTGGATTTAAAAGGTTGATATGTCTCATTGCAATTGAAAAAACCTGAGGTCTGTGCCCCCCTGTTCTATCCCCAACAACCACAAAGCTAAAATCATGACTATTAGGTTGTAATGGCATGCCGTTACTGGCGACCTGAGCACTCATAGTAAGGCGCTCGCCGTGCCCTATAGACGATAAGAAAAGTAAGATCAATAATATGAATCGTTTCATCACGGGTTTTACATAGTTATCGCAACACAAAATGTGATAACGGCGGCGCTACGCCAGCAACACTCGACCGACCTTTTAAAAGCTGTGATCCACCGCGAGGTTTTTCTCCTTTTTTTAGGCTGTCGCCTCCACCCATAGGCACTATCGTTAAATAAATATCTTTAAGGTCATCACCGCCAAAGCGCATCTGAGTGGTAGCCCCTGGCGGTGTTTGAACGGGGGATAATTCATCACCTTCAGGTGAAACTCGGCTAATGAAATTAGGCGATGCAAAGCCAGAAATCCAAATATTTCCTTCTTGATCTATCACCATACCATCACAGTCTTTTTTGTCGAGTAACACGCGGCGATTATTAAGCGATAAATTAGGCCCCACATCAAAGGCCCACGCCACATTAAAACTATCACTCAAGTAGAAGCGGCCACTGGAGGGGGCATAAACAAAGCCATTGGAGAAGTTGACATCATCCACTAGTAACGTCAATGATCGATCACGTCCAAGATGATAAAGCGCGGTAGGTCTCGTTTTTTGCCCTTGGGCGACGCGTTCGATATCTACCGTGCCAAAAAAAAGACCACCCGCACCATCAGACCACATTTCATTGATACCGTTAACGGTTTGACCATTAAGCTCATTAATCAACCAGCCTTGGTCTCCAGATTCCGGATGGTTCCACATAATTCCACCGGCACCTGAGGACAAGATACAACCATCGCTATTGATATAAATGCCACCGGTCCACCGCCTGTCCGAATTTAAGGTAAACGCTAGCTCACCCTCTTGGTTTACCCCAAAGACACCACCACCGACAACGTCGCTATACCAAACCAACTGTCTCGCTTCATCAACAGCAAGCCCTTCAAGATATATTCCCTCGGCAATGGGTTGAAGATGCGTCAATTCAATTTTTTTCATTATTCTTTCCTTTAAGTCTTAGAGTTCAAATATACTTTTTGGAGGCATTAATCACTTTAGAAAGTCGCTCCATGACACTCTCTGAACTTACCAAAGGAACCTCAATTTCTATTGGTAAATTGTGCGGTAACGTATTAGCGATTATTTCAAGGGGGAATACGCCTTCTCCAGGTATAGTGCGACTTTCTCCTGCCTCATGGGCATAATCAGCTGTAGCCTCGAGGTGTAATCCATCACAGATTTGCATCAAAGCGATTCGCTCATGGGGAATTTGCTTGAGGGTCGATGCATTCCCTCCAGAACGAATTAAGTGGAGCACATCCACACAAATTTTTATGGCGGGATGATCAATCTTATCAAGCAGCTGATTAACCTCAAGTAGTGAATTCCAACGAGGCGTCATGGCTAAGAATTCTATATTCAAATTCAACCCAAATACCGCAGCCTTATCAGCTAATTGCGTTAGGTGCTGAATAATCCGTACCTCATCCACATCAAATAACAGGGCAGTAATACTTTTTGCGCCTAATTGATGGGCTATCTCAATCGCAGGCATGCACAGATTGATGTCGGATTTTGGGGTTAACATCAAGCATTCAGCATTTAATACACTGATGTTATGTTGTGTTAACACTTGCTTGACTGCCTGCACTTTCTCGGTGGTAACACACCGAGGCATGAGGGTGGGGTTCGGTGGGTTTACCATAAGTGAAACGGCATCAAGTCTATGCTCTGCAGCTACTTCAATAAAAGACTCTATTGATAAATCGAGCGCGGTAAAGGGACCTAAACTCAGCAACCTACTCATTGTGCAGCCACCTGAGGGGTTCTAGTATACGTCATGTATTTTGCAAAACGAGCATGTTCTGGCTCCGCATCACCTTGTGTCTCAACGGCTAGCGCAATATGCGCAAGATTCAACAGAATATCCATAAGGACATAATCTGAGGCGGACCACTGCCCCATGGGCCGTTCATCTAGATAAGCCAAGGCCTCCTGGAGACGAGGAAAGCATTGAGTAAAAAAGTCTTCGCGTTCCTCGGGTGTGCTATTGAGTCTCGCTCTTAGTCTTTGATCTCCTTCTGAAGAAGACCATTTTTCTACCCAACATTGCCAATCTGCAAATTGTGCAGGTAATTGCCTGTCCATTATTCAATACCTCGCTCAACTTTATAGGCTTGTACCCGTTTATCAATCTCATTATACAAATGCCTGCATAGCACCTCTTGAGCCTGAAAATGAATATGAGATATGGCACCGCTTTCAAGACCCTGTTGACCTCGCTCAATCATATCCCT
>JALRIU010000077.1 GCA_023255355.1 Pseudomonadales bacterium
TGACCGATTGGTAACGCGGTATCTTCATAGGCCCTATGAGCAAGTGCTTCATCTAAGAAAAGATGCCGAGGGGTGCTTCGAATTGCATCAAGCACACGCACATCTTTAATGCCTTGTTCAATCAGACGAGTAATTAAACGCTGACGTGTACGCATTGACGTCATTCCAATACCATGCAAATTAGGTTGCACCAAACTCACTCCAAATCACTATTTCTCTCAATAATGCGGTTGCATAAGCACCACGGCTTAAATCAAATTCTAGTTGCAAATCATCGCCATTCCAGTCAAAGCTAAATGCTAATGGCATATCACGCATCGCACGTCGCTCTTGTGATAGCCCTGCCTTTTCAAGACCATCGCAAAACAGAGGGTGACTTTCAGCGAGTAATTGTTCTATTTCGAACACTTCCATGGCAGAACGCAATTTACCCCTGCCCCACAAAGGGCCTGTTGGATGGATATCAATTTCATCAATTCGATTTTGATTAGCAGTAACATCCTGCAATCCATCAAATAAGCTTTGCGTGCCAGCTAGCATAAAAACTTCACCACAAAGGCTTTTTAACCAGGTCCCCTGTTCAACCCGACGACTTAAATGCGTATTAAAAAGTAATGAACGTGCGGCACTTAAATAAAAACTTCTCTGCTGGCGCTTAACACGTTTGCCCTTGAACATATCTTCGGCCATTACAATATTCTTACCCTGATGACCAAACCGTTGCTCACCAAAATAATTGGGGAAGCCATGCTTTTTAATCGCTTCAAGCTGTTGTTCAAGCTTAGCACGATCACCTTTCAAATGACGCAATCGGATAGCAAATTTATTACCCTGATGAACACCCCGCTTAAGTTTTCTAGGATGACGACATACTTTAATGACTTTGAGGTTTTCATCATCAAGCCCATGCCAATCAGGTTCCTTGCTGGGATGCACGGCAACACTGAACCATTGCCGCGTAACCGCTTGCCTATCTTTTAACCCTGAGGCACCAACCGCCACCGAAGGAACTTCGGCAAAACTCGCTAATCGATCGGCCAACCATGCGGTATTGCTACCACGTTTTTCAATATATAGAAAAACATGCTCACCACTTCCCTCAGGATCAAATCCAAGCTGCTCCTCAACAACAAAGTCTTCATAATGCTGTTTAAAATCAGCATGACAAGCAGGACCGCCCCAAGCAAAACTCCACTGAGGCAGCATTAAATTGACTTCTCAAGAAGAACGACAGCGTGTACCGCAATACCCTCGCTACGACCACAAAAACCAAGCTTTTCTGTAGTAGTCGCCTTGACATTAATTTGCCCAATATCAGTATCTAAATCAGTAGCCAAATTAGCTCGCATGGCCGGAATATGAGGCGCCATCTTAGGTGCTTGAGCAACAATCGTGCTATCCAAGTTAACCAAGCGAAAGCCCTGTTCCTTCACCAATCGATAAACATGGATAAGCAACTCTCGACTATCAATGCCTTTATACTTTGGATCTGTGTCGGGAAAGTGCTGACCAATATCACCTAACGCGCATGCGCCAAGCAAAGCGTCGCACAATGCATGTAGCAAGACATCACCATCTGAATGAGCGACAAAGCCATGACTATATGGAATAGAAACGCCACCTAACACTAGGTGATCACCGTCACCGAACTTATGAACATCGTAGCCATGACCAATTCGCATTAGTTATTCCCTTGTGTTAAATAAAATCTTGCAAGTGCCAAATCCTGGGGATGAGTAATTTTCAAATTATGTTGACC
>JALRIU010000087.1 GCA_023255355.1 Pseudomonadales bacterium
GAACGCTCGATCAGACCTGGGTAAGATACTGTTCGGCTAGCCGCAAAGCGCATTTGCAGGTCTTCATTCCAACGGTAGGTATAGGTAAACGCAGGGAGAAGCTCGTCACTGTTAAGGATATTCGGCTCACTGGGCTCATACGGATAAGACAGCTGTTGCTCAAACTTCTCACCGCGAACACCTATCGCCAACGTGTGATCCATACCAATTTCGGTGGTGGTATCAACAAACCAAGCCTGGGTGGATTCTTTAGATTGATAACTGTCAGTATCAGTTGTGTTAGCAGCCACTCTGATGGCATCGATCAAATAGCTGGTATATGACAAGGTTTCTTCGATAGGTGTCGCGACAGAAAAAGAAATCCTAGAAGCGTTCGGGCCGGCCTTAATACCATAGCGTTGCAAGTTAACTGTACGATCCTTATCTGAATACAACACACCCACTTTTAGATCAGTGATGTTGTCGCTACCCCAATCAAAGCTGTGCCCATAATCCAAACCAGCATCGATACTATTTTCGTCTAAATCAGACCAACGGCGCTCAACAGCGGATGTTGCCAAGGTATTATTTAAGTAGGTATAGGTTCTACGATCTGGTTCATAGCGCGTAGTGCGAGAATAACCTGCACGCCAATCGAGAGTATGCTCAGACGAAGCAAGATCTAACAAGTGATGACCAGAGAGCTGCTCAGAAGCGAATTCACGTTCAACCCATTCCATGATGACACGCTCTTTCGCGTTTTCTTCACCATCTACACCGCGAGTCCAACGGGTAGTATCTTCTGCGCTGCGCAAGTAAATAGTTTTTGAAAGTACCTCGTCTTCAGCACCATATTCAAAACCAAATACACCGTAGCCATTGATTGAGGTCGCTTCTTTAACACGCTCATAGGTACCAACCATATCTGAGCTGTCGTCTAAAATGGCATTACCACGGTTATGAACATCGTATTTATAGCTACCCGCAAAGTAGTAACCAAAGTCAGCACTATCTAGAGAGATGCGATCGCCTATCGATGCACTTACGCCACCATTGGGTTTCGCCTTGTAGTGATCGATAGCCCAATCATCTTCCATTGTGACGCCGAGGATCGCAGCCTCCCATGGTGCAGTACAACGCACAGGGTCAATTTTTGGATCACAAACAGATAAATTGCGACCACCATCGGTTTGCTCTTCCAATAACGCTGGCAGAGCACGCAAGCCAGAATCAAAACCATAGTAGTCAGTCATACTGCTACGATAGTTAACAATATCTTTGCCGGTAGCGGCATCGTTGAATCCCCCAGAGGCAGAGACCTTAATTTCAAACGCATCTGGCAAACCACGGGTTTTCATTTGCACGCTACCACCGGTGGTCGTTCCCAAGGCAGACGCAGAGAAGGTTTTTTGAATTTCGATCCCACCCAGGATATTGCTGGGGAAAATATCCAACTGCACATCGCGACGCATCGGATCAGTTGATGGCATCAACATACCGTTTAAGGTGCTTGAAATATAACGACCATCCAAACCACGGACGTTGGCATATTTACTATCGGTTACCGCTACACCCACGATACGGGTCAATGCCGCAGCCGCACTCGCATCACCAAAACGTTCAACCTTGCCCATATCCATGGCATCGGTGATATTTGCAGTAAATCGCTCTAGGTCGTTACCGCTTTCTTGGGCAATAAACTTACCTGTAACGACAACTTCTTCCAATGCCATCGACGAAGACTGTGCTTTAGATAAAAAGAAGTTACGCCCCATCTCCACGTCGGTCACAACCCGCACGTTATTGACGGTACGCGTACCGTATTCAGGGTGAGATACAGTAATACTGTACTCGCCGCGGGGTAATGCAAGACTAAAATAACCGTTACTATCTGAGGCGACGGCGTATTCGGTGTGATCGATAGCGATATAGGCATCGACTACAGGCTGAATACCTTCAGTAACCCGCCCGACGATACGACCAAAGGTCGCAGGGTCTGGCTCAGCAACTTTGACATCGGGCTCGTAGCGATCTACCGCGACTTTGATTTCATCACCTGGATTAATCAACAATCCCAAGTCGAGGTTTTCGCCCGGTTGCGCCTTTAATGGCAGAACGAAAATGATGCGATCTTCGAGCAGCACCTCGACCAAGTTTTCGCCCAACTCTAAGTCAAAGCTCGCAACACCATTACGATTAATTTCCTTGTACTGCTGGCCGTTAATACGGGCAGTAAGACCTGCCCCTTTGAGTTGGCCATCAATAATGGTGTAGAGCACTAGCTCATCTTCTGCAAACACTTGTACTGACAACGCCGAAGCAGCCATCAATGCACTTGCGATCAAAGACTTATTGAACAACTTTTTCATTCTTTCCCCATTGCCCGGTGAGTGTTGCCGGGAAACTAATTTGCGATGCGCAAAGTTTAGGGGGGGAATGTGAAATTTTTATGGCGTTAAAATGACAGTTCGATGAAACTTAAATGACAAAATAATGAAGAAAAAATGACAAGATAAGCGCGTTCAATGAAATTAAACTAATCTCTTTCAATACGGTATTGTTGAAGAAGCTCTTGTTGCTGTTTTGATTTAAAGGCTTGTCGCTGCTGAGCTTTTACATCCTCTACTACAAGCTGGTATACCTTTTCTAAAGGCGTTGCGGGGGCCTCTTCGCTTATTTCGAGGTATACAAAATGCCAGCCCAGCGGTGATTGAAATGGCCCCTGCCAAACATTAATGTCTAGCTGAGAGAGCCAATTAACGAAGTCGCCACCAAACTCACGTTGGATGGCGCGCATTGATGCGTTGTCATAGATTCCTAGCAGCATAGACACATCGCTGCTTACCGATTCTCCCTGCCGCAAGCGTTGTAACGTCGATGCCAATTCCGAAGTGGTGCGTTTATTATCAAAATACACATGTTTAAATGAAAACCGATGACCTTCGCTATAACGTTGAATATTAGCCTCATAAAAAGCTTTTATTTCTTCCTCTGATGGTTGCGCTACGAGCAGATCAGTCAATAATTCCATTTTCATTCGCATACGCTTTTTTACGACAGGATCATCAGTATGCATCGATAATTTGAAAGCTTCTCTGGCATAAATTTCATCTAATACAAAGTTTTCAATCATAATATCAACCGCCTCAGATGAGGGCTCATCCATCCAAGTTTGCTGATACTGGCGCCTTAATAACTCTACCTGCTCATTTGATATTCGAATGGTCATATCGTCATCGCTTGCATTACGCACCTGATAGGCGAAAAACAATAACCCGCCGAGAATCAGAAAATGCAGAAGGGGGTCACGGAGGATTTTTTTAATCATTAGAACCAAGCCATCCTTTCAATCATCCAAAACGAGGCCACACTTCCTATACAATAGGTTGGCCAAAGCCTTGCCATTAACCAGGCAGGAGCAACAAAACTTAACGCCTTGGTTAAGCTCAATACCGCTAAAACGAAAATAATCTGTCCAATCTCAACACCAAGATTGAACATCAATAGTGCACCGATAATCCCGTCTTCGGGCAACCCGATTTGCGCCAATACCGACGCAAAGCCCAAGCCGTGCAGCAAACCAAAACAGAGCGCTACCAACCAAGGCTTTTGGACTGAAAAATAAGTCTTACCGCGCTCCAACTGAATAACTTCACGGGCAACAAAAATTATACTCAAGGCGATTACAGCCTCTACTGGAGGCCCGGGTAGATTAATGTATCCCAAACTGGCCAGAACCAAAGTGATACTATGTGAAAAAGTAAACGCTGTGATAGTAGCCAACAACGCTTTAATACCCCTAACCAATAACAATAACGCAGCGACAAATAAAAGGTGATCAGCCCCTTCCAAAATATGTTCAACACCCAGTCGAAGATAGTTGAACAGACCATTATTTTGCCTTGTCATATCGATAGTTAAGGATGCCGCTTCAGCATTCAAATTATAGGTAGAGCTATTTCCTCTGCCATTATCAATACTGACGATAACTTCAGCACGATTGACCGCCAAACCCTCGACTAACAAATCAAACGTAGATTCGAGCGGCAAGGTTACCTTGGCTACCCAATAAAGGTTTTCTCGATAGGCCAATGCATTACTAAAATCGATAGCCTTGCCATCAATTTTAAGATTTAAGGGTATTGGTTGATTATCTGACTGCAGGGGCAAACGCCATGTCACAGCAACCTGCCCTTCATCTTGGACAAGCAAGCGAAGTGCAGCCGGCCGCATATCATCAGATTGCACAGCAAACGATAAAAACAACAGAACTACTGATAAAAAAGACTTCACTGCGCTCAATATGATTATTTAAAGAAATGACTTTATTGAATAGCACTGGGGTGTGCAATAGCCACACGAATATAAGATAAAAAAAGACCCCCATAAATGGAGGTCTACTGCATGTCCTAGCGACTAGAAACTCGTGACTCGTGACTCGTGACTCGTGACTAGCGACTAGCGACTATTTAGCGTGCGGTACCATTTCCATTTCGAGAGCACCGAGGTAATCACCTTTACCGAGTGCCACGCCATTATTACGCAAAATGCAGTAAGCCGCGGTAACATGGAAATACAAGTGAGGCATCGCCCAACCTTGTACGAAGGTCAAACAATCATTGAAG
>JALRIU010000139.1 GCA_023255355.1 Pseudomonadales bacterium
CCAGTCAACACAATGCTGCCGCCGTCCGTCATAATAGGCAGCATTTTCTGGATTGCAAAAAACGCCCCCTTGCAGTTGACGTCGTTGACCTGATCCCACATCTCTGGCGTCACTTGGTCCACCATCGCAAAACCTCCGACACCGGCATTAACAAACAGCGCATCGACCTTGCCATAACGATGCTTGAGATCCTCAGCCACCGGCGCCATTGATTCAACATCGCCAATATCTGCTCGGTAATAAATAGCACCGTCAATGCTGTTGGCCGCCTCTTGCAAGGTCTTTTCATCGCGACCGGTAATTACCACCTGCGCGCCTTCGCTTGCTGCTAGTTGTGCTGCAGATAAACCAATACCACTGTTACCACCCACAACCACAAATACTTTGTCTTGAAATCTATTCATTGTGTCACCTAAAACATTTTAGCGGCGTGGGCAGGCTCAGCAATCTCTTGGATTACGTCCCAATGCTCAGCAATTTTGCCGTTTTCAATTCTAAAAAAATCCGCCACCGCTAGACCAACATCCCCGGGAAAGCGAATGACATGGGTATGGGAAATCACCATATCACCATCGGCAAACAGGCGTTTTAAATCATGCACTGCATCAGGCGATTCGCCCTGAATAAAATCCAAAAATGCCTTAAGTGGCTCTCGACCAGACTCGGCCAACGGGCTGTGTTGAATGTAATCTTCGACGATATAGTCATCGACTTTTGCTGAATCAAGCGGGCCTAGCACATCGCGGTATAAGCCGCGAATTAGCTCAAGATTTTGTTGTTCTTCGTCGGTATAACGCATTGCATCATCCTGTTATTCAAATATTTTTAAGGGCAGGCTATTAAAGCCACGTAATGTATTATTTAGTTTTCGCTCAGGAGAGCCATTGAATTCAATATGTCTAACCCGTTTTAACAGCGCATTGAGAATGACTTCAGATTCCAGTCGGGCAATCATTTGCCCTACGCATATGTGGATACCAGCCCCAAAGCCAACATGCCCTACAGCACGGCGTTGAATATCAAACTCGTCTGGATTTTCCCACTTGCGTGGATCGCGATTCCCCGATGCTAAAAACAAGATCACCTTATTATTTTTAGGAATAGTAATACCGTCGACATCAACATCTCGGGTTGTTGTCCTAAAAAAGGTTTGCACCGGCGACTGCAGACGAATGACCTCGTCGAAGGCACCGCGAATGAGCTTTGGGTCATTTCTTAGCACTTGCCATTGATCTGGAAAACTCGCAAAGCTAAATAACGCGTTAGCGATGCCGTACACCGTGGTATCTAAACCTGCAGTGAGCAACGATCTTACTAAAAGCCCTGCCTCTTCTTCACTGATATCGCCGTCGTCGGCTGCGGCATAAATTTGCGCACCAAAACCCTCTGGGCTTAACGCATCACGGCTGCATTGCGCCAAAATCCAGCCCATCACCTCATTAGCTTTTTTGAAGGATTCCTCAAACAAAGCATTGCGTGGTCCAAAGGCGTTAAAGGCCATATTGCCATAAGGCAACAAATTTTCTCGGCCGTCTTTACGAAGGCCTACCGCGTCGGGAAACACCCTTAACGGAAAAACCTCAGCCAATTCTTTAATGCCATCGAAAGTGCCTTTTTGCACGATCTGCTCAACCACCTCGTCGGCAATTGTTTCAAAGCCGGCGCGTAATTTCTCGATAGCAGCCCGGTTTAGAATTTTATTCAACACACCCCGGGTTCGTGTATGCAGTGGTGGATCGGCCTCTAAAATAATACTGGGTTTGCGCCAGGGTTCTTCCTTGTTGAAGTTAGTTAGACCACCGCCTGCCGCAGATGAGTAAGTTTCCCAATCGCGCAGACTGGCATCGACTTCATCGAAACGCGCCATGGCATAAATTTCATACTTTGGTAGCCAGACAACAGGGCCTGCATCTCGCATTTGCGCATGAAAAGGATAAGGATCCGTTAAAAACTCGGTAGAGAAAGGATCTATATCCAATTCAGGTAATTTATTTTGCTGCACAGCCATCTATGACTCTCAAATCTCAGCATCTATCCCTGGTAAGGCACGTCTTTACCATTCACTGGGTGTTTGTAGTGATATGGCACATGACGTGTGCTTGGCCATGTAGGCGGAATTTCATCGCGCAAATAATCAGGTCCCGAAGGATCCTCTGGGAAGGTCTTGGTCAACGGCAATAAATGTACATCACTTGCCCCCCAACCTTTGGCATAATCCGCCTGCCAGAGCATGTTGTAATTGAGGGTTTTGATTTTCCAAACACCGTTTTTCTTGATGTAAGTATTTTCGTGAATACCACCTTCCCAACAACTGCGTGGCATTTCAGGGACTAGGTTTTCCACTGACTCATGATAACCGGCCATCATAATACAACGGGCACGAACCCACGCGGTGTTGCCATCGTCAGAAATATCAACAATGTCTTGCGACAAAAAGTGATCCAGTAAAAAGCCTGGGATAGGGCCATTAACACCGCGGGTAAACATGTTGCGGAACCAGTCACAGTAAAGACGGGTAATACCCGCGCGGCCTTTATACACGCCGTTCAAGAAATATACTTCGCCTTCTTCTTCGTCAAACAAATCGACGGTTTCGTCGTAACGGCAATGATCGATAAAGTAACCGTATT
>JALRIU010000140.1 GCA_023255355.1 Pseudomonadales bacterium
AAAGAGTATATCTTTTCCACTCCATTCAATACAGGTTGTATATGCAAACTTTATGGTCAAAAACCGTCACCGAACTCAATGTTAGTCTGAGTGAAGATATTCGTACCACTGACACATGGGTCAGTCATCTAGACTACATGGGCGCACTGACGGTTATAGGGCAAGATGCGGCCAAGTTTTTACAGGGACAGTTAAGTTGTGATGTAAATACTATTTCAGCCGAACACTCAACCCCAGGGAGCCACTGTAATCCGCAGGGAAGAATGCTTAGTAATTTTAGATTATTTAGCCCCGCCGAAAATCATTTTGTGCTCGCCATGCAAGCCGAACTCTGCGAAACAGCCCAAAAAGCACTGCAAAAATATATCGTGTTTTCCAAAGCCACCCTCAGTCGTGTTGATCATTTACTGGCTCTAGGACTTCATGGTCCAGATGCCAGCAGCATTGTTGCTGGCTTATTTGGCACTACTACCAAAGCACGCAACGATACTGTGCAAAACGCCACAGGTAGTGCGATACAAATAGATGAAATGGCGCAATCTTTTGAGATTTATCTTGATCCAGAAAACACCGACGCCATGCAATCAATCCTTCAAGCGGCACTACTTTGTGACAATGCTTATTGGCAACAACAATGCATAACTAATGGACTGTGGTACATATCGGCCGATCAATCTGGAGAGCACATTCCATTGGTGGCCGCTCTAGACAAAATTGAGGGCATCAGCTTTAAAAAAGGCTGTTACACCGGGCAAGAAATCATTGCCAGAATGCATTATCGCGGCAAGGCAAAACGACATATCGTCGCATTAGAAACGGATGGATTTGTGCCTGTTTCTATGGGAGACAAGATCATTGACAGCGTCACAGATAAAGATATTGGCGAGGTTGTTGCCTTTGCACGAACAAAAAACCTGACAAGTCTGCTAGCTGTACTAAACTTGTCTGAGGACAATGAAGTCCCTCCACTTACACTCAACAATAGTAACGGGCCAGCCTTAAGATAGTTACACTGCGGCCCCAATAGGAGCCGCTATGAGCGATATTGCTGAAAAAGTTCTGCAAGCAATCACAAAATCCATCAAAAACGATGAAATGGTTCTACCGACACTCCCGGAAGTAGCTTTACAAGTGAGAGATGCCGCAGAAAATGAACACGCCAATATCGATACTCTCTGCAGCGTGCTGCAAAATGATACGGCGCTCTCGGCCAGAATCATTAAAGTTACCAATAGTCCACTGATGCGGACAAGCCAAACGATCACAGATCTAAGAACAGCTGTGAGCCGCTTAGGACTTCAATATACCGCCAACCTGGCTATGGGACTGGCCATGGAACAGATGTTTCAAGCAACCAACGATACGATTGATGAATTGCTGCGAGAAAACTGGCAACGTAGTACTGAAGTTGCAGGCATCAGTCATGTGCTTTGCCGACATTACACATCGCTAAAACCAGACCAAGCCACGCTTGCTGGTTTGGTACATCGTATTGGGGCCCTGCCGGTACTGACCTTTGCCGAAAACCATGCTCAACTTCAAAAACCCAACGTCCTTAGAGCATTGATTGAAAAATTAGCACCCACTCTTGGGGGGCTTATTTTGAAAAACTGGGAGTTCCCAGAATCGCTGCAAAATGTTCCTCAGGAACATATCAATTTCAGCCGTGTGGTAGACAAGGCAGATTATGCAGATATCGTCATGTTATCAGTGTTGCAGAGCTACATAGGCACCTCTCACCCTTACACACAACTCAACTGGGATGAAATATCAGCCTTTGGCCGCCTTGGTCTTGATCCATCAATCTCTATTGCTGATGTTGAAGATCTTAGTGCAGATATGGAAGCCGCACTCGCCTATTTAGATTAAAACTCAACATCATGCCAGGCTATGCCGCTCTGCCCATGCTGCAAGAGCGCTGCATTGGCTCGGCTAAAATGCCTACAGCCCTTAAACCCCCGATGAAATGATAATGGTGACGGATGGGCAGCTTGCAAGATGGTATGTTTTTTTTCATTAAGCAAGGTTATTTTGTTGCCTGCGAAACGCCCCCACAACATGAAAACGACATGATCACAGTGCAAATCAACGGCTCTTAAAATAGCATCAGTGATCGGTTCCCAGCCCATATTGGCGTGGCTATTGGGCTCACCCTCCCGCACACTTAACACAGAATTTAATAACAAGACTCCTTGCCTTGCCCACCCAGACAGCTCGCCGTACATCGGTGGCGCAATGTTTAGATCAGCATGCAACTCTTTAAAAATATTAACTAACGATGGCGGCAGTGACATACGGCTATCCACTGAAAAACTTAAACCATGAGCTTGACCAGGGCCGTGGTAAGGATCCTGACCTAGGATAACGACCTTTACAGATTCTAAGGGTGTCAATTTTAGAGCGTGTAATAATTGTTCTTGTGATGGATAAACTCGCTGAGAAGCATACTCACCTTCTAAAAATTCTGCCAACTGTTGGCCCTGCTCATTTTGAACAAGATCAGCCAATGCAGACTGCCAACCTGCAGGCAATTCAGCCAGCTGCCTAGTCAAGATAGACGCCATTAATACCCCTACGTTAATTGTTGTTGAAGTCCTGATTGGCTCTGTTAAAATTTACGCTTTCTTAACGACAATTATGAGGCTTATACATTAAGCCGTGAATTGTATTTTTTCAAAACAATGACAGGTTATAAACGATGAGCCTAGCAAAGTCTGTTCTTTCAGTGAATGATGATTTACCCATTAAAACCGACAAACCCGTTCACAGTGGCAAAGTCCGCTCGGTTTACTGGTTAACTAAGGCGGATAGTGCTCGCTTAATTGCAGAGCGAGGCTACGATGTTGCAGCAGACTCTGAACTTGCAATTATGGTTATTTCTGACCGTATTTCTGCCTTCGAATGTCTGTGGCATGGCGAGGGCGATGTGCGTGGCGTACCTGGTAAAGGCGCTGCGCTTAATGCCGTATCAAATCATTGGTTCAAACTTTTTAAAGAAAAAGGTCTGGCCGACAGTCATATTCTTGAAGTTCCCCACCCATTGGTTTGGATTGTTCAAAAAGCGCGCCCAATCATGATCGAAGCTATTTGCCGCCAATACATTACGGGTTCAATGTGGCGTAGCTATGGCAAAGGCGAGAGAGAATTCTGCGGCATCCAAATTCCTGATGGCTTGCAGAAAGATCAACGCCTTCCTGAACTGCTGATGACACCTTCTACAAAAGGTATTCTGAAAGGAATTCCAGGCGTGCCAGAACAAGACGATGTCAACATTACACGCCAGAATATCAGCGATAATTACCAGGCGTTTAATTTTAACAACCCTGAAGATATCGCAAACTACGAAAAACTTCTTTCCGAGGGGTTTAATGTTATCAGTGACGCGCTCGCAGGCATCGATCAAATCTTTGTCGATACTAAATTTGAATTCGGTTATGTCGTCGATAAAAACGGCCAAGAGAAACTTATCTACATGGACGAAGTTGGCACTCCTGACTCTTCACGTATTTGGGACGGTGAGCAGTATCGCAACGGCAAGATCGTGGAAAACTCTAAAGAAGGTTTCCGCCAAATGCTGTTAAATCACTTCCCAGAGCCAGATATACTTCTCAACAAAGATCGTATGGAAGAGCGTTATGCGCTGGCGCGAGACAACGCACTTCCGATTGAAGTTTTACAGTCTGTTTCAGACACCTATGTAGGATTAGCTGAGAAAATCACCGGCGAGAAAATCACCTTAAGTGCAAATCCTAAAGAAGAAATTATTGCAATTTTAGACAAACAGTTTGGTCTAATTACAAAATAATCCAGTTACCCCTCTAGTCATCAAACTAGAGGGGATTTTCTTGTTAAGCCCTCGTTAATACTTCAGCAATCAACTTTTCTATACCTACCGAAACCGCAGCAATGTCTGGCCCTAGCATATAGGCAGGCGTTGTAACTAAGTTGTGTGATTCATCTATCACGATGTCTTCAACACCCGCTTGAGTATGGTTAGCCCCCGTTATAGCAACCTGAGATGCGGTGTCCGCATCGGAACCAATGGTACAACGAACCCCTTCACCAAAGATCGCTGCAGATAATACTGGTGCTATACACATAAGACCTACGGGCTTGTGCGCTTTTGCAAAACTCTTTGCAAACGTTAAAAATTCGTCGTTGATCGTCATTGCCGCACCATCTTGAGCAAAGCTACAAAGATTTTTAGCCACGCCAAATCCGCCAGGTACAATCAACGCATCATAGTCATCGGCATTAGCTTGGCTTAAAGGACTTACATGTCCACGGGCAATCCGCGCTGACTCAACCAGCACATTGCGCACCTCTTCTGCCGGCTGTCCTGTGAGGTGATTAACTACGTGCATTTGCTCGATATCAGGGGCAAAACAGCTAACAGTAACACCAGATTTTGCAAGATATAACAGCGACAAAACCGCTTCATGAATTTCTGAACCGTCATAAACACCACAACCCGCCAATACAACGGCGACATGTTTTGTAGACATAGCCTAACTCCTTTAACTTAAAATTTATAAATCATTTAACATTCAATATCTTGTCAAACATAGGGGGCTTGATGTTAGACTACCCGACGTTACAACAAATAAAATAATGCACCTTAATATACAACAATAAAAAGTAGAGAATCATTATGTTATCTCCATTTCAATTGGGCTTATCTCTAATTAGTGCTGCCGTTGGTAGTGTTCTGTTAACTTATTTAAACCAGTCCGTCATAGCTTTTGATGCTGTCGGCTTTAGTGTCATTCTTGTTATTGCTCTCATTAATACTATGCTGAGTCGTCCGTCAACCAGCCTAAATGACGACGATGATGATGAATACGATGAAAATGCCGAACAGGGTACAGTTAAGTGGTTCAATACTAGCAAAGGTTTTGGCTTTATCACTCGCGACGACGGTAGTGACATCTTTGTTCACCACCGCTCAATTCGTGGTCAAGGTCAAGGACGTCGCAGGCTAGTAGAAGGACAGCGCGTTATGTTTGTTGAAGGGATTGGTGAAAAGGGCCCGCAGGCAGACAACGTAAGAATTGTGCGCTCTTAATTGCTAATAATGCGGCGGTGGCTCATTAGCCGCTGCATCACCACCCTGCAAGTCGCCAATTGTTCTAACAGATTTCATAACGTACTGCATCTGCTTTTGCAGAACTGACATTTCATTCGAAAGCTGGGCAATCTGCTGATTTAATCCTTCGATAATGTCATCTTGGTAAGCGATTTTAACCTGTATATCTACAAGTGACTCTTCAATTTTTTGACTCATACATGTTCCATAGTTTGGTGGTCAGCAAAGATAGATTATAATAACTTACACAAAAAAGCAGTCAGCATTAGGAAAAGCATGTCAAAAAATTCACGTCTGGTGTATTCCACCGAAACTGGAAAGCTCTGCCCATTATGCAGTAAAGCTTACCATGCAGGGAAATGCGACATACCAGAAACGCTAGCTACGGGTGATGGTATTGTGCGGATTATGCGTGAGACAAAAGGCCGTAAAGGCAAAGGTGTCTGCCTGATCACAGGTCTTACCCTGCCCGAAAATGAATTAAATACCTTAGCTAAACGTCTTAAGCAAGTATGCGGCTCAGGTGGTGCTATCAGGGATGGCATTATCGAAATCCAAGGCGACCACCGAGAAAAACTCAAAGCCGAGCTTGAAAAACTAGGCCACAAGGTCAAACTTGCTGGCGGTTAAGCCGTTAATGCCGCATCAACATCAATGCCACTATCTCGCATCCGAGCTATTTTGTAACGAAGAGTACGTGGACTAATACCCAATTTGTCAGAAACATTTTTACGGCTGCCGTTTTCACGCTTAAGGGCCTGTAAAATTAATTGATACTCGCGTTGCTTTAAATCATCGCTTAAAGCGCTATCAAGGCTGTCTTCAGTCGGATTGATATTTGGCGCCAAATCAGCCAAAACTGCTTCTGACTGAGCCACGTTTGGCATGCTGGTCGCTATAAAGTCTATAGACTGACTGGAAGAAAACGGATCGATACGCAAATGCTGGTCGGAGACTACCGATCCATGCTGCATGATTAGCGCACGCTGCATGACGTTATCAAGCTCCCTAACATTACCAAGCCATGAGTGAGCCAAAAGAGCTCAGAAGTTCAATCATACTGGTGCTGTGCTGTTTTTAGATTTAGATAACTTTAAGCGTATTAACGACACGTTTGGTCACGGAGTGGGTGATTTGTTACTGAAGGTTGTCGCTAAGCGGCTAACTAAAAGTG
>JALRIU010000160.1 GCA_023255355.1 Pseudomonadales bacterium
ACGCAACGTTAAACGGTTCATATCATCGACACGCTCATATGTCGCATCCGCCATGAGAGTTCGCATAATATTAACACCGAGCCCAGCAGAAAACTCATCGGCTGAATCGAAGTCCCATTCTGCAAAGCTACCTTGCTTAGCAAGCGGATCATAGGCAGGCGCAAAGTCAATCAGACACACCTCTATATAGTCTTCAGTGGCCTTAGCTTCGAGCCTTATCTCACCATGCCGATCAAAGCCGTAGCCATGCTGCACAATATTATTACCAGCTTCAGCAATCGCTAATTCAATAAAAGCCGCCATGTTTTGGTCATTACTGACTTGCATGACAACATCTTTGACGGTGGCGCATAGCGTCCTTACAGCCTCAAGCGATGACGATACCGTAATGCGCGCTGTTTTTACATCTGGAACCAATTCTATCCCCAAGATCGTGATGTCATCTTGATTAGCATTGCCTACAATCCAATGCTCCAAATCATTAACCATATAGTTAATTGATTCAGTCAATGTACCAGATTGTTGTGACTGTAACGACTGACTTAATCTATCGTAGCCAAATTGTTCTTCATTTTTATTGAACGCTTCGACAATACCATCAGAATATAGATACAGACGACTGCCTGCTTTGAGCTCTTTTGTGTATGTCGTGAAATCGGTATAAGGGATCATCCCTACGGGCAAGTCTCCGTCGTGCCAATATTCACAGGCATTATTGACGCAATGCAAGGTGGGAGTTTGCCCCGCCTGTGTGTATTGAATAGTGCGGTTATCCGTATCAAGTACCGCATAGGTAAAGGTAAAGTACTTTTGCGAATCCATGTCCATTTGAAAAAGCATATTCAGTTCTTGCACTACTTCATGCGGAGGTTTTGCATTACCCTCATGATCAATCAATAAGCCACCACGGCGGGTGTTTTGTAGCAGCATTGAATTAACACTGACGGCAAAGAGTGCCGATGGCACACCATGACCCGATACATCAAGAATATAAAAAGCGACCTGGTGATTATTGAGCGGGAAAAAATTGAGAATATCGCCACCAACATCATCACTGGGACGAAAATGCCAAGCCACCTCAATACCTGCAATCATGACATTAGTTTTAGGCAACATTGATCGCTGAACTTCGCCTGCTGCCTCAAGGTCTTTGCGCATAGCAATCAAGTTCGCTTCAAGCTCTTTCTCTTTCTGAATACGCTGGTCAGTGGCGACTTTAAGTCTGACCGCCGCAGATATTCTTGCGAGTAGCTCTAATTCAGAAATTGGTTTGCGAATATAGTCAGTCGCTCCAAGTTCAAAAGCTGTTCGAAGAATCTCTGGACTATCTTCGGCAGTAAGAATAAGCACCGGAATATCTTCGTATTCGGTAACGGACTTAACTATACGAATTACCTCAATACCATCAAGATTGGGCATATTCATATCAGTAACAATGACATCTGGAGGACTGATCTCTAAACTCTCAATCGCTTCAAGGCCATCATTAACGGCTATCACATCATAACCAGAACGCTCTAGCAATTTCGTTATTACGATAAGCGTTGTTGGATCATCATCCGCAACTAAAATGGTAGTTTGTTTATCCAAGTTACAGCGCGCCTTCAATTTTAAAGAGTTTAGCCCGCAACAATTGCTGAATTGTTAGCAGGGTATTATCAAACACATAAGCTAACTTAACATCAGTATGATGCTGGCCAATGGCGTTTCTAATTTGGGTGGATAACTCGCTTTCTTCCAACGCTTCAACTATCTCAGCCATGTAATAAATCGGGCATGTCGGATCATTAAGATCCAAGCGAATATCGTCTTGTTTACGTTGTAAGGAAATAAATTCAATATCGTCTTGCCATGTTTCTAGTAAGGCATACATCAATAATTGATTGCTGGCGAGAGAATGACGACTGTTATCATTTATTTGATAAGTCGGTTCGAGTAGATGTCGATGTAGTTCACGCTCTAATTGAATTTGCGACAAAGGTTTTGGCAACCAACCATCCATGTCTTTTTTCAAAAAGTCCTGCAGACCGTTTTCAGGATTATCTGCTGTCAAAGCGATAATTGGAATATCTATTACGCGTTCACCACACTCACCATTTCTAATTTTTCTGGTCGCTTCATAGCCATCCATGACAGGCATTTGACAGTCCATCAAGATCATACCGTAGGTATTGCGCAGCAAAGCATCCAAAGCCTGTTTACCATCCATGACCCAATCAAATATTACACCATGTTTTTTCAGCAGCTCACTTACCACCAAGGCATTAACGCGATTGTCCTCTACCAACAAAAGAGGGGCCTTCCATTTTTCTAAATGGGTAAAATTATCCGCCCAATCATCAGTGGTATGCTCTGAATTTTGTTTCTTTTCAACCTGAGCAACGCTTTCAGAAATTGGTCCGATACGTTGACACAGAAACAAACCTAAGAAGCTCTCCAGTTCACTGATACTAACGGGCTGTTCAATCAAACCCGAAAGATTGAGTTTAGATGCCATCGAGAGGCTAACTTGTTTACTTAAACATACCAATAACGCGCGGCTCAATTGCTGTTCATTCAAGTTCTCTAACAACATATCAGCATCACGATTGGCGATACGTTCATCCACGAGAATAATCGGATTTTCGAGATCATTATTTAACTTAGACACCAATTCAGATGGATCATTGGCCACCTCGACATGCAGCCCTATGGATAATATTTCTTTTTGTGTTACCGCTCTATCACCATCATAAGGCGCTAGAAAAATCACATGTTGATTTTCAATGGGGCATGCTTTCAAGGTATGTTGAACAGGTAATTTTATACTAAAGGTGCTTCCCACATTTTCAATACTTTGAACCTTTAAATTACCACCCATAATCCCAATAAGCTCATTGGCGGTTGGCAAACCTAACCCTGCCCCTTGGTAGCGACGCGATGAAGTTTCATCCGCCTGGGTAAATACATTAAAAATATCTGCGATGTGATCTTGAGAAATACCACACCCTGTATCACTGACATTGATGAATAGAGTTAAGTTTTCAGTATCTATATCTTTGCAAATTAGATTGATTGTTACGCTACCAGAATCAGTAAACTTTATAGCATTTTCGATTATATTAAATAACACCTGACGCAGTCTTAGCCTATCTGCAATGATCATTACCGAGTTATTCAATAACCCCGTCAGTTTAATAATGATATTTTTGGCGCGTGCATTTTCCTTAAAATGTGACACTGTTTCTTTGATCAATTCTGAAAGATCAAACTCTACTTCATCTAACTGCACAGCACCGCTCTCTAAACGAGAGATATCCAGCATGTCGCTTATCAAAACCTGAAGACGATCGGCACAGAGTAAGGCCTCATCAATAAACCTCTGCTGCGTTGCATCCTGAGGACGCTCGTTAAGAAGTTGCAACACCCCCATGATACCGTTGAGCGGTGTTTTTAATTCGTGGCTCACATTTGTTATAAATTGCTGTTTGACACGTCCGGCACGTCTCGCCTCTGAAAGCGCTTTATTTAAATGCTCGGTGCGCTCACGGATCTTAGCTTCTAAATCATCTGCAACATTGGCAAGATCATTATTCGCTTGATATAGTTCACGGCTTTTGGTCTCAAGCAGTTTTTCAGCGTGCTTTCTAGCCTCGCGCTCGCGTTCGAGTCGACGTAAAAGGAGATCATCATCAGCCATTGGCTAATTCCTCCTTGGCAATAATTTCTGCCAGGACTGTATCAAAGCGTTTTAAGTGCTCTAGTAACTGACACATACCTTCCATGGTTTCCTCTGAGACACCCTCATGCTCCATGTCTCTGAAGGCTAGTTTTTCAACTTTGGATGCAAAGGCAGATAGATCATATGCTCCAATAGTCGAGGAGGCTCCTTTTACCAAATGAGCAACTTGCTTGATATTCTCTGCGTTACTACCTTCAATGGCGTCTTCAACCGAGGCAATTTGGTTAAACAGGTCTTTATAGAACGTTTCTATAACTAATAAGGCTATTTCATCAGAACCACCAAGCCTCAAAGCAACTTCATGGAGATTAATTTCAAAATTAATGGGCTGCAAATCTGTAGGCACATCAACTTGAGTAGTTTGCTTTTCGATCTCTGGATTTTTAGAGGAAATAGGGCCTGCAATCAAACCTACCAGATCTTTTTCACGCAATGGAACACTAATACTAGGAATATTTAAGGCGTTCTCGCCCATGACGATACATTGTTTACATTGACCCACAAATGCCTTAGCGCCATCAAAATCTAATAATTCTGCAGCTATTAAACAAAGGTCAAATTCAGAAGGGTTAGGTATTAATTCAAAATGATCGGCAACTTCGTGATTAATTTTCAAAGAACGAAGCAATCCCTTAGCCACCAACCGTCTGGTTGAATTGTTTTCGATTAACAGGACGGATTTATCAGCATGCTCTAGCGATTCACTCTTCTCATATTGTTTTTCAGGCGATGTTCCAGAAGGTTTTCGACTAATGACATTGACACCAGAAATGAGTTCAGATGTATTTTTAATATTAGCGGTATATCCAAGTGTGGGATCAAATGTCTGACTCCCTAGTGCAAGAACAGTGATTTGTTGTAAGTCAGGTACCTTTTTTAACACCCTAATCAAACAATCGCGATCGACTGCAGATACACCCTGCTCTATCACAACAAGCGGATAAGGTAATTTACCAAGCCGGCACTGCTCAATATGGCGCAGCGCATCAAAACTTGATTTTACATGATGTACGGTCTGAAACATCGTATTTAAAGTGCTTTGTAGTTGGTCAAAATGACCACCAACCCACAATAACCCCTTTTCATATGAATCAGCTAAAAGAGTTTTGAGCATTCGCTTACATCTAACTAAAAATTATTAGTTACATAGTAGTAAATATTGAAGAAAATGCTTATTTTTATATAAAAAAAACATTAATTATTGCAAGACGTTCTATAAAACAGGCACTCATAAACCCCACTTCACCTTATATATTGCTAGATTTATCGCTAACAGTTTGACATTACAGGGTTTTATCAATAATTTAACGGCAAACTTACCCACAGGATATAATAATGGCTTCTACTCCCGGCACGGTGTCTAGCACACCTCAACAATTCGAAAATCAAAACCATCGATTCGCGCTTGGCGCGCTTACCACGTTATTTTTTATGTGGGGTTTTATCACATGTCTTAATGACATTTTAATTCCTCACCTCAAAAACGTATTTGACCTTAATTACACCCAAGCAATGCTTATCCAATCTTGCTTTTTTGGTGCGTATTTCATCATGTCGCTGCCCGCAGGTAATCTAGTTCACCGCATTGGTTACCAAAAAGGTATCGTTGTCGGACTAGTCATCGCAGGCATTGGCTGCTTAATGTTTTTGCCAGCCGCGTCATTAGGAATTTACGCCCTATTCTTGGGAGCCCTCTTTGTGCTCGCCTCGGGTATTACCATTCTGCAAGTTTCTGCCAATCCCTATGTCACTATCTTGGGACCATCTGCTACTGCGTCAAGCCGTTTGACCATGACACAGGCATTTAACTCACTTGGAACAACCATCGCACCATTTTTTGGCGCCTTCTTAATTTTATCGGTTGCCGCAGGCACTGACGTCGCGAGCAAACAAGCTGAAGCCGAGGCCGTCCAATTACCATATATGATTTTGGCCATCTCACTACTGGTGTTAGCGGGTATTTTTGCCTTTTTAAAACTGCCTACATTTAAAGATGAAGAAAGCCAAAACGAAGGTTTTAAAGCACTATTACAATACCCTCAACTTGTTCTCGGCGCAGTGGGTATCTTTGTATATGTCGGTGCAGAAGTATCGATTGGCAGCCTACTTGTTAACTTTTTAGGTGAACCAGACATCGCTGGTCTAGCTGAATCTGATGCTGCGAAATACGTTGCCTATTATTGGGGCGGTGCTATGGTCGGTCGTTTTATCGGCTCAGTAGTAATGCGAACTATTCATCCTGGAAGAGTGTTAGCCTTTAACGCGGCAATGGCAGTTGTTTTAATCGTTCTTGCCGTAAGTTCTGGCGGATCGTTAGCTATGATTGCGATATTAGCAGTAGGTCTTTGCAATTCCATCATGTTCCCAACCATCTTCAGTTTGGCACTCGAAGGTTTGGGCAGCAAAACCAGCCAGGGCTCAGGCTTGCTATGCCTTGCGATTGTGGGCGGCGCTTTGTTACCTATTTTACAAGGCGCGATGGCTGACACGATTGGCTTGCACCTATCATTCATCATGCCTGCCGTATGTTATCTTTTCATTATGTACTTTGGCGCAAGAGCAGCTAAAGCTTCAGCATAATCCTTTTACAGAAACACCGAGATCAATTCGGTGTTTCTGTTTTCTCATCATGAACGTATAAATTAGACATTACTATGTACGTTCTCATATGCCACACAAACAAATCATCTTACTCACAGTATTATACCTACTAACTGCTTGCGGTGGCGGCTCAGGGGCATCTTCAGCACCGTCTCCGAGAACAGCAAACAACACGCCAACAACTGTCGCTAACGACCAAACACCCGTGACAAATAAAGTCAGTTTTTCTGACGTAACCAACTTAGAAGCAACGCCATCAGATCGGCAGTTTCATTATGGCTCAAACAGTCTGCAGATTATGGAGTATTGGCCATCTCAAAATACCGCCAAATCACTTTTTATCATGGTACATGGTGGTTGTTGGAGTAATAGCTATCGCATCAATCAGACATATCCAATGGCGAGTGCCATAGCCACCCGAACAAACTATTCTGTGTTATCGATTGAATATCGTGCTGTTGGTGATTCTGGTGGCGGCTGGCCAGGTAGCTACAACGATATTATCGATGCCTTAAATGCAGTGTCTTCGCTTACCATAGATGATTATGAGACCACGGTATTAGCAGGTCATTCTGCGGGAGGCCATTTGGCTTTGCTTGCTGCAACCGAAACCAATTTGCCCATATCAGCCGTGATTGGTCTTGCTGCGATTGTCGATATTGAAAAATATTCAGCCGGCGATTCAAGTTGTGAACGCGCGGCAAAAACATTTATGGGCGGTAGCTATCAAGACATTCCAGACAGCTATGGGCAAGCCAATCCTGTTGGTAGAACCCTGCCACAAAACCTATATCTGCTCTATGGCGAGCTAGATAATATCGTACCGCTAAGTCACATCGAAGGTTCTGGTTTAAACTTCAGCTCGATTGAGGGTGCCGGCCACTTTGACTGGCTCCACCCCGAAACCAATACGTTTAGCTACCTTGTTAACTTACTAAACACGTTGGAACAAGACTAATTAAAGATCAAAATGAGATGGCATAACGATAACGTCTCGCAGAGTAATATGGCGAGGTCGAGACAGGGCAAACAAAATTACTTCTGCAATTTCATCTGGTTCAATCAATCCACCCAATGCCCGTTGTTCTTCAAGTTTATCCTCTGGCCAATCTTTTAATAATCCAGTGACTACAGGGCCTGGAGAAATTGCCCCAACACGAATACCGTGCTTAAAAACTTGGCGACGCGTGGTTTGTACAAAACAATCAACGGCCCATTTAGAAGAGGCATAAACTGGCTCCCAGGGTGTGGGATAATGTGCGGCTAATGAACTGGTCACTACAATATCCCCAGCCCCACGGGCAATCATTTGCGGCAAAATACTACGTATATTTTTCATAACCACATTGATATTTAGCTCGAGCATTCGATCGATCGCGTCTAACTCAGCATCTATCAAGTCACCGCCAAGATATAAACCAGCATTAGCATGAAAAATATCGATATGAGGTACTAGTTTTAACAAGTTATTGGTTAAATCTGCGCATTGTTGCCTATCTAAAAGATCTGCAACCAAGGTCAAACACTGTTCACCTAATTTCTGTTGAATCTGTGAGAGCTTATGGGCATCTTTATCAATAAAAACAACTTTAGCACCAGCGTTTAACATTGCCTTAGCACTTGCATAACCAATGCCTGAAGCGGCTCCAGTGACTGCTGCATATTTACCCTGTAAGAACATTAAATATCTCCTATTTGTTGCGCAGACTACAATTCAGGCTGATGAAATACAACAGCTTGTTCTATCTTCGTCAGGTTATAAGATTTAAACCAATATTATATCCAAACTAAGTTTTTAACTTGTTACACTTCTGTGCAAGAAAAAAAGTAGGTAAAAACATGAGATATTCGTTATTTTCCATAATTACTGCGGCGTTCATGCTTGTATCCACCAAGTTGTGTATGGCCAGCGAATTAGTCATTGCCACTGTTAATAACAGTCACATGATCGAAATGCAAAAACTAAGCACACAGTTTGAGCAATTACATTCTGACATCACATTAAAATGGGTAACCATGGAAGAAGGCGTTCTTCGCCAGCGAGTAACCACCGATATTGCAACTAAGGGTGGTCAATTCGATGTCATGACCATCGGGATGTACGAAGCACCTATATGGGGTGCGAAGGGCTGGCTAAATGAGCTAACTTTCGATGCTGATTACGATGTTGAAGATATTATCCCTGCCATTCGAGATGGACTGTCTGATAACGGCAAACTCTACGCAGCGCCATTTTATGGTGAATCATCAATACTGATGTATCGCAAAGATCTTGCTGATGCAGCTGGCGTTTCCTTTGACTACCGCCCCACTTGGCAATCTGTCGCTAAAGCTGCTGCAGCTATGCATGATCCTACAAATGGAGTTTATGGCATTTGTTTACGAGGCAAACCTGGTTGGGGCGACAACATGGCGTTTCTAAGCACCCTCGTAAATACCTTTGGCGGGCAGTGGTTCGATATGAACTGGAAACCTCAACTTACATCGCCCGCGTGGCAACAAGCTGTCTATTTTTATGTCGACATAATGACTAAATATGGACCTCCTGGTTCAACAGCAAATAGCTTTAATGAGTTGCTTGCGCTCACCAGCGAAGGAAAATGCGCTATGTGGATCGACGCTAGTATCGCAGCGTCTTTTGTCAGTAACCCTGACCAATCAAAAGTGGCTGATAAAATGGCGTTTGTACAATCACCTACTGCCAAAACACCCAAAGGAGCTAATTGGTTATGGTCATGGGCTTTAGCTATTCCCAATAGCTCAAAGAATGCTGAGGCCGCTAAAAAATTTATTAGCTGGGCGACGTCAAAACAGTATATTCAGCATGTCGGCAACACCCTAGGATGGGGACATGTGCCTACTGGCACTCGTCAATCAACTTATGCTATTGACGCCTTTATCTCTCAATCGAAATATGCGCAAGCAGAGTTGGATGCTATTAATTCGGCCAATCCTAGCGACAGCACTTTAAACCCTTCGCCCTATAAAGGCGTACAGTTCGCAGCAATCCCTGAGTTCCAAGCGATAGGTATTGCTGTGGGTCAGCTTATGGCAGAAGCATTAGCTGGCGATAAAACTGTCGAAGAAGCGCTAGCACAAGCGCAACGTCAAGCTGACCGTTTTATGCGTCGCGCGCGTTATTACTAATGTCTCAAAGCCGTTTAGTACCTCGATTATTGATGAGCCCAGCAGTGATATCGCTGCTGGTCTGGATGCTGGTACCGCTGTGCCTTACCATCTATTTTTCATCGATTTTTTACAATTTAATGTACCCCGATGAGACTGGATTCGCTGGTTTATTGAATTATGAGTTCTTTGTTACCAATCCGGCCTTTGAAGATGCGGTAGTTAATACCCTGGTGCTTTTAGCTTCGACAGTCGTTATTACTGTTGTGCTTGGCTTAGGTATCGCACTCCTAATTAATGACACATTTCCTGGCCAAGGTATCGTCAGAATTCTATTGATCTCGCCTTTTTTTGTCATGCCAACCGTCAATGCCCTCCTCTGGAAGCATATGATGATGAATCCAATTTATGGCGTATTAGCCCAGATATGGACCTTTTTCGGGGCAGAACCCATCAATTGGCTGCAAGATTATCCGCTTTTTTCAATCATAGTGATGATTTCATGGCAATGGTTACCTTTTGCCATCTTGATAATGATTACCGCTCTGCAGTCTATGGATCGAGAACAACTCGAGGCTGCTGATATGGATGGAGCCAACTACCTGCAAAAGCTTCGCTATCTTTATCTTCCACATCTAGCAAGACCCATATCTGTGGTCATCATGATAGAGGTGATCTTTTTACTAAGTGTCTTTGCCGAAATCTACACGACTACCAGTGGCGGCCCAGGCAGCCAAAGCACCAACCTTGCCTTTTTAATTTTTACTGAAGCTCTTCTTAATTTTGATGTTGGCGTAGCGTCAGCTGGCGCTCTATTTGCGATCATACTAGCTAATGTTGTTGCCATTTTCTTGAT
>JALRIU010000169.1 GCA_023255355.1 Pseudomonadales bacterium
TAAGGCTCGAATAGCATCCGCTAGATGCTTAACATCTTCTTTGCTTAAAATCATCTCACCCTCCAATAATAGGTTTAATATTTTACTTCTTAATTAAATAAGAACTATCTCCCCATTTTGGAGTTCGACCTTTATATTGCCTGCGTTGTCTAGTGATGTATTGCTATGAATGGGGGCACCGCCAGCCATAGTTGGTCTCCAAATTGTCGTTATTTTAGTGATTACAAAAGCAAGAACTTAGATTGATTTTGTATCCATTTTGTGTGAGAGTTCTATCAAAACCGATATTCAAACGCTTGTCTAGTCTTATTTTAAACAACGCGCGACGCAAGCTAACATATATCTTCATAATATGAACAAACGGACCTTGGAGCCACCTTATGACCTATGTTGAATTGGATACAATTGAGTCAACTGCACCTGTCTTTGATACACAAATAACTTATCTTGAACCCAATAATCCAATCAACCGTCGCTACGTCTCAGCCGGTGCTGAAGCGAACACCGGTACCTATGCCCCTTATACCACTCAAATACGTGATGGTCGATCTATTGCGGATCACTTTTCACTGGACAAGCATGGGTTTGTGCTTGGGCATCATGTGAGTCAGGTTAAAAACTTTTTAGATAATGATGAGGTTGGTGCAGTATACCCAGACGAAGTTGCAGCCATGATTAAAGAGATGACTGGCGCCGATCTTGTTTTTCCTCAGGGGTGGATGGTAAGAACACCCGGTGAACTCGCTAAGCAGAAAAAGATAGAAGGCTATCAGCATCAGGGGGGTATCCAACCTCAAGCTGGCGAAGCGCATTGTGATTTTGCACCCGATGTCGCAGAAGTGGTTGCTCAAAAGTATTACGAACAAGTTTGCCCAGGCGGTAAGCCATACAAGCGATTTATTTCTGCAAGTTTTTGGCGTTGTTTTTCTGATGGCCCTCAGGATTGGCCGCTGGCAGTGTGCGATGGTCGAAGTGTGACCAAGGGCGAAGGTATTAAAAATACCCTTGTGGTGGTAGATGAAATACCATCAATGGAAGAGATGAAAGCGCCTATCCCTGGTGAAGAAAATATGTTGGCAGCACATATCTACCAGTTTAACCCGGAGCATCGTTGGTGGTATTTCTCCAACATGAATCGTGACGAGTTTTTGTACTTTAAATTTTACGATAGTGATAACGGTGTTACCCAGCAAGTACCACATACTGCCTTTTTTGATAATCATGCCCAAAATCCAAATGTCCGCATGAGTATCGAAATGCGCACTATGGCTTATTTTTACTAACACTTATGAACGTCCGTCAGGCAGTGATGGCCTTTTTTAAGGCGAAGGGTGTAGACCGAATTTTTGGTAATCCAGGCTCGACTGAATTGCCTATGTTTAAAGATCTTCCGCCTGAAATAGATTATGTGCTAGCTCTACAGGAGGCTACTGCTGTTGGTATGGCTGATGGTTTTGCGCAGGCTGGTGACCGCATTGCTGTGGTAAGTTTGCATTCTGCCGCAGGTGTCGGAAATGCCATGGGCAACATTTACACGGCCTATAAAAATAAAGCGCCTGTGTTAATTATCGCCGGCCAGCAGGCGCGGCCTATTTTACCCTTTGCCCCGTTTTTATTTTCTGATGATCCAGAGTTATTGCCAAGACCTTACGTTAAGTCGAGTGTACAACCGTCTTGTGCTGAGGATGTTCCAAACGCCGTTGCAAAAGCCTACCAAATTGCCATGCAACACCCTCGCGGCCCTGTCTTAGTCTCTGTACCCGTGGATGATTGGGATAAGGCGTGTGAACCCATAAATATTGAGAGCGGGTGTGACGTCTTGCTGGATTCTCAAGGCGCAAGTTCGGCGATACTTGATGCCCTTGATAGTTGTGCTAGCCCTGTCCTTGTTGTTGGACCAGGCGTTGCGCAAGATTGGGATCACATAATTAGCTTGGCAGAAACGCTAAGTATGCCTGTATGGGTAAGTCCATTTTCGCATCGTTGTGCTTTTCCAGAGAGTCATCCTTTGTTTGCTGGTTTTCTACCCGCCATGCGTGAAGGAATTGTGTCACGCTTAGCTGACCATGATTTAGTTTTGGTGTTTGGCGCCCCAGTGTTTACCTATCACATTGATGGCGAGGGACCTTTCATTCGCGAGGGGTCAAAGCTTATTCAAGTCGTTAACGATGAGGCATTAGCAAAACAAGCCTGTGTCGGAGATAGCTACGTTGCCGATTTGGGGGGTGTTCTGACAAGCTTGATAATGTCTGAGCGGTTGCGCCCAATTGGAATAGGGAGGGGGCGTGCGTCGCCACTGGAGATTGACCCAGTTGAAGGATTGACCGCTCGTGTATTAATGGATGCCTTGGCGCGTTTAAGGCCTAAAAATTCTATTTTGGTTGAAGAGTCACCCTCAACTCGTGCAACAATGCACGAATATCTCCCTGTCTCCATAAAAGATGGGTTTTATACTTGTGCCAGCGGTGGCCTAGGGTATAGTTTGCCCGCGGCAGCAGGGGTGGCAATGGCTAAGCCTGATACGCCAATACTTGCGCTGCTCGGTGATGGTTCTTCGTTATATTCCATTCAGGCATTATGGAATATGGTGCAAGCTCAATTACCTATCGTCGTGGTCATAGTTAACAACGGTCATTATCTAGCGCTTCGTGAATTTTCAAAACACTTTGGCATGGATAGGTTGGTGGGTACTGAACTTCCCGGTATTGATTTTATTGCACAAGCCAAGGCCTATGGAATGGATGCTATTAGCGTTAGTGTGAGAGATCAACTTGATGAGTGTTTAAAGTCAGCATTCGTTGCTAACAAGCCTGTACTGATTGATGTGCATGTAGCGAGAAGTTAGGTAGGGGAAAGAAATCCATTTCTTAAAAACTATCCGTGTCGTTGATATCCATATCAAAACATCGTTCCCTGATGTAAACAATGTAGTTAATTGGGATGAAAATTTAAATAATTCTTTAGTATTAGTAGGAAAGGATTAGTCCTAAAACAGACTCGTCTGAACGACAGGTTTAGGTTTTTCTTTGATGCGGGCGTTTCCAATAGATTCATCAATAGCTTCAATACGAAACCCGCGCTTTATGCTGTTATCAATAATGGTCATGGTATCCCTACCGAGTCGGTGGGGATCGAGCCAGTCATCATAATCTTGTTCGGCGAGCATAACGGGTAAACGTGAATGGTATGGAGTAAACTCGGAACTTGCTGGTTGGGTGATGATACTAAAACTATAGAGTGGAGAGCCGTCGTGCATCCAGCAATCCCAAATGCCCGCAAAAACCATGGGCTGATTCACTAGTGCAATTTCTAAGGGTTGTTTTTTGTTTGAATTTTTTTGCCATTCGATAAAACTGCTTGCAGGTACTAAGCAGCGCTTATGATCGAAGGGGCCCTTAAATGCACGGCTTTGGTTAAGGCTTTCGACTCGCGCATTGAACATCGCAAATTTGGTGCTCGGACCTTCGGACCAGGATGGAGTTAGCCACCATCTAGCTGGTAATAGTTCAACCGGGCCGTCGCGATCATGGGTAATTATGGGGGCAAATTCAGTAGGTGCAATGTTGTATGCCGGTCTGAATTCACCACCAAAACCGAAACGCTGCAACACTTTATCAACTTCTGCCGTATATTCTAAATTAAAACGACCACACATGAACTAACTCTCTTTATGTGACAATTAACCTGTTGATCTCAGGTTGCGGTGTTTATAATGCGCCCTCTTGAATAGAAATCCTAACACGAAATTCGATTATATGAAGTATGCCCTTATTGTCTTAGCACTATTCTTCTTTAACGGTTTAGTTATTGCAGATGAGCCATTGAATATTCCTTACTTTGAGGAGCGGGCTACGATCGATGCTAGTCTCGATGAGGAGGTTTGGCAAAATGCTGTTAGGGTGCCCCTAGATATCGTTTATTTGCCAAGTGAAAATACACCATCACCGCTTACTACGACAGTATTGATGTATGAAAGTGGCGATACTCTTTATGTTGCCTTTATCGCTGACGATCCTAACCCTGAAAATATTCGTGCTCGTTACAGGGTTAGAGATAATTCTAAGGGTGATGATAACGTAGGAATTCGGATCGATCCGCACGGCGACGGTCGCTTGCATTATCGATTCTTTGTTAACCCTTTGGGGGTCCAGTCAGATATTGTTCGTAACGAAATCACCCGTAAAGATAATCGAGAGTGGGATGCAATTTGGCAGTCTGCAGGCAAGATTACTGATAAAGGATTTCAGGTTGAAGTTGCGCTGCCGTTAAATATTATGAACTTCAGTGACTCTGATGGTATTAAGCATTGGCGTATGAGCTTCGATCGCATCTGGCCTAGAGAGCAAAAACTTTGGATTTCAAACACACCTAGAGATCGTAGTAATTCGTGTCAATCTTGTCAGTTGTCGGACGTATATGGATTTGAACATGCTAAACAAGCAGACAACTTGTTTATTATTCCTTCGCTGGTCCTCGGTAAAAACGAAACTCGCGATGTTTATGCCGGTAACGATTGGTCGGGCGAAGATAATATTGAACCCAGCTTGGATGTGCAGTGGGGTATTACTCCTGAGGTTACCCTACAAGCGACGCTAAATCCCGATTTTTCGCAGGTTGAAGCTGACGATGCCCAACTAAGCATAAATAATAATTTTGCACTCTTCTTTCCAGAAAAAAGACCTTTCTTTTTAGCGAATCAAGAATATTTCAACTCATTAATGAATTTGGTGTATACCCGTAACTTTAAGGCACCTGATTACGGCCTTAAGTTAACAGGACATAAAGAAGGTCATACGTTTGGTGTTTTTGTCGCAGATGATGTGTCTTCAACCTTACTTATCCCCGGTAACTTAGGCTCTAGTATCGGTGAAATAGCGGAGCCTTCAACGAATCTTGTTGGTCGTTATCGCTACGATATGGCAAACGGTATGTCGCTTGGTTATGTGACAACACAGCGCAAGTCAGATCATTACAAAAATGCTGTTCATTCGATCGATTTTAAATATGAGTGGGATCGCTATAACGAGTTAAATGCGCAATGGTCGACGTCGGATACTGAATATCCAGCAGATTTTTATCGAAGTTTTTGCGGTGACGATCTATGTGCAACTGATGAAGATTATTCTGAAGCAGCGTTGCGAACTAAGACTGAAGATAGTCTGACGGGTGACTCTTGGAAGGTCTTTTATAACCATAATCGACGTGATTGGTTTGTGCGCTTAATTGCCATGAGTGCAGATCCTGATTTCCGAGCAGACCTAGGGTTTGAGCCCGAAATTGATCGCACTAAATATATAGGCGGTGCAGGATATCATTGGTACTCAGACGATAGTTGGTGGCATAAAATAACATTAGAATCTGATATTGATATTACACATACTGAGGCAGGTGAGGTTCTCGAACAGGAGTCCGAGGCGAAACTCAAGTTTTTTGGTCAATACGACTCTGACTTGACTATCGGTTTTGAGGATAGACAGCGACGTGGCCTAAGGCAGGATCCCTCTTCGCTGACAGTTGATGGTAACGCAACATTATTTGATGAGTCTGATTACTACTTTTTTGGTGGTGTCTCACCAACAGAAAATATTCGTTTCAAAGGGATCTATAAAACGTCAGATAAAATTGACTACGCGAATAATCGGTTAGGTCAGCAAACGACTTTGATGCCAGGTTTTGAGCTAATGCTTGGACGAGGCTTCAGGTTTGATGCGAAGCATAATATTACTAAACTTAAAGCTGACGGCAGCAAAGTGTTTACTGCCAAATTGACTGATATTCGACTGTCTTATCAATTTGATATTTATCAAACGCTCAAACTGATTGCCATTCACTCGGATATTACCCGCAATCAAGCGAATTACTTCAACCCAGTAGAAGCTAGATCGCGCGATTTGGGTTTGCAGTTATTGTATTCGTACAATCTTAACCCGCTCACCAAATTTTATGTGGGCTATTCTGAAGCTTCATTTAGTGATGATACTTTCATGAATATGATCTCGACGGATAGATCGGTATTTATGAAAATAAGTTACGCCTACCAGCCATAGTAAAACTACGCGGCAGTTGATGCCGCGTCATGCAGTATCTCTTAAAGTTTAATCGTTGCCTTAAGGCGATCAGATTCAAAACAGCCATCGATCATTGTTTGCATTTTGGCGCCGTGATTAAAATCTGGTTGATCATTGATGCCAGTCTTAATACTGTTCACAAAGCGCAGATAATTATTTGGCGTGGCGGGGCATTCAATAGTTTCCCAAACAGCGTTGTGGACGTTATCACCACGGCATATTTGGAGACTATTAAGCGATTTATCTAGGTCAACTTCAAGGCCGCCTTTATCACCATAAATTCTTAGTCGGAGCGAGTTTATTTGGCCACTAGCCCAGCGGGTTGTATGGATGCTGCCCATGGCGCCATTAGCATATTTAACCTGAATAAGGGCGCTATCGTTGGCATCTAAAGTATAGTTGCCTATTTTGTTGTCTGGCGCCTTATCAAAGCATGCTAGTTGGCAATAGACCTCGCTAGCTTCGCCCACAGGAAAACAGGCGAAATCTAAAATATGGATACCCACATCACCTAGTACGCCTTTGGATCCATGTTCACTTGATAGCCGCCATAGCCACATGTCCTCGCTTTTCCAGTCACCCCATTGATTACTGACGAGCCAGCTTTGTAGATAACTTGCTTCAATATGCTTAATAGCGCCGATATCCCCAGCTTGAATAAGGGTTTTTGCGTGCTGAATGGCAGGTGCGTCGCGATAGCTCAAATTAACCATGTTGATCAAACCTGCAGCACTTGCCGCGGTGGCCATTTCATATGCATCTGCGGCATTTACGGCGAGTGGCTTTTCACACAACACGTGTTTGCCCGCTGCTATAGCCTGTAGTGTGACTGGTTTGTGAAAACGATCAGGAGTAACGTTGCTGATCCCATCAAATTGACAGTCAGCTAGCATTTCTGCGAGATCACCATAGGCTTTAGCAATAGCATGATTTTTGGCAAATGCCTGTGCTTTTGCATAGTCAACATCACAAACCGCGACGACTTGGCAGTCAGGGATTTTTGCATAGGATTCTGCATGTTGCTTGGCCATGCCGCCAGTTCCCACAATGGCGAGTTTAATCATTATTTAAATCCTTTATCGCCAGGTCTATGTAGCCCTTCGCCTTTAACTTCGACCGGATCTGGAGCTTGTTCTGGTGGGACGTTGGGGCCGTCTACTTCAATCCAGTGTTTGCCATGGTGTTTGGCCCAAACCACTGCGTTACGCAATACATTACAGACATCTTTGTTGTAATAGGTCGGATAGGTTTCATGGCCAGGACGGAAATAGAAAATATTTCCATTACCTCTCTTATAGGTGACACCTGAACGGAAAACTTCGCCACCCTCGAATGAGCTAATGAAAATCACCTCATCGGGGTTGGGAATGCTAAATGGCTCTCCATACATTTCCTCGTGTTCCAATTCGATGTATTCACCAAGGCCTTGTACGATAGGGTGACCTGGATTAACAACAAAAAGGCGCTCACGTTCCCCAGCTTCACGCCATTTGAGTGAACACATTGTGCCCATCAAGCGTTTAAAGATTTTCGAAAAATGGCCAGAGTGAAGAACAATTAAACCCATACCTTCAAGCACACGTTTTTGCACGCGATCGACAATCTCGTCTTGCACATCGCCATGAGCGCAATGTCCCCACCAAAGAAGTACATCAGTGTCTTTTAGGCGAGCTTCGCTAAGGCCATGATCGGGTTCCTGAAGCGTCGCTGTTGTTGCAGTAATATTTGGATGTTCATTTAACGCGTCCGCGATGGTGTTGTGCATCCCATTTGGGTACATACGGCCAACGACTTCGTTGGTGTGTTCGTGAACATTTTCGCC
>JALRIU010000329.1 GCA_023255355.1 Pseudomonadales bacterium
AAAAGGTATCGGGCACAATCCTGAAGGTTATGCAAAGCTTATCAATGCCGACCGTAAAATGCTTATATGGCACAATCTGAGTGACCAAACTCTAACACCTTATATGTCAATAAATTTGTATAAAAATATGGCTAAACTCTATGGTGGGTATGACAAACTTCAGAAAAATATTCGACTGTTTACTTTGCCAGGGACAGGCCATTGCAGCATGATGGGTGTGGGGCCAAATACCGTCGATGCTCTCGGAGCAATGGAAAACTGGGTGGAGCAAGGTATTGCTCCTAATGGTTTGGAGGCCGAGCAATTTACTACTAACGCGATGGGCTTGAAGCAATTTGATATACCCCCTGTGAGAACCATGCCACTGTGCAAATTCCCCGAAATGGCTCGTTACAAAGGGCACGGCGAATTGAATGTGGCTGCTAGCTGGGAATGTCCAGAGGGTGATGAACGCATGCTGCAAGTTGGAGAATCCGGTCGGCAGGCAGGTGTTGTTCAATAAGTATGAGGCCGTTTATTGGTCGTGCTCTGTCTGAGATGATCAGGGCTCGATATGCGCCATTCTTCTTTTTGCTGAGCTGCACCCTGATCAGGAAAAAAAACGCAAGCGCTGATCGCTTTGCCAGACAATGGTGCGATATATTAGAGCGAGGAATTGTTGAAGTAAGAGGCGTTTCCTGGAGAAACAAGTGATGATGACTGGGGCGCAAAATATTTCTTTAATGCTGCTTGGAACCATTCGTTGCGAAATTTCACTGCTTCTTGGCTAACACGGGCATAGGGCACAATCGCATCAAAACCGTGAAAACCGCCTTCAAACACTCGGTAACTCACTGGTACACCTGCTGCGCTTAGAGATTCGGCATAGTTTACAGTTTCATCCCTGAATGGCTCGATTCCTCCCACGTAAGTCAACGTAGGCGGCAGGTTATTAAAGTTTTTTGCTCTGGCTGCTGCTGCGTAACTGGGTACTTCGTCGCCACCATAGAGATGACCAAGGTACAGTTGCCAACCAAGGCGGTTGTTTTTAGCATCCCAGAACGGGGCATTATTGTCCTTACAGGATGGTGTTTCTCTGTCGTCCAGCATAGGGCAGATTGGCATCTGGAAGGCTATATTGACTTCACCTCGGTCGCGGGTAAGAAGGGTCAAAGCTGCAGTCAAACCACCACCTGTACTGCCACCAATAACGATAATTTGATCATCCCGAGCGTTCAATAACTCGCAGTTGTTTTTTATCCACAATAAAGTTGTGTAACAGTCGTCAATCGCGGCAGGATAAGGGGCGTCAAGGCTTAAGCGATATTCTGGGACTACCAACACGCAACCCTGTTGGTGGGTGTAATAATCAGCCACACCTATTTCGGCTTCTGGTGAGCCACTGTAATAGCCTCCGCCATGTATCCACAAGATAACAGGGGATTTTATTCCTGCATTGGCCGGCTTGGTTATTAACGTTCGTATTTGGCTACCATCTTGACGCGGAATTTTGATTTCTTCAGTTATTACATTGGAAGGTTTGAGTAAGCGAATTATCAGCTTTTGAACAATATTTAGTTTTCCATGGTTTTTGCGAAGCTTTGCTTCGTTCGTGTTTTTACCTACCCATCCCAGTATTAATGCGGGCAACCTAAGTTGCTTATCGATCATAGAGTTGGTGATACGCACGACTTTATCCAAAATATAGGATTGTTAGAGCGTTTTTGATATGTCGGCTTTTCATGGTCTTATTTCGTCAATTATTATTGATGAGAGTGAGATTTTCCGTAAAAAAAGCAACGCCAACTGGCGTTGCTTATGAGTCTATTGCCCTTGTTCTTTGGCTATTGCGAAGCTCTTACCTAGGTGTTGTCCGAAGGCGAAGTCTTCAGGTGCTAACATCCATAAGTCTTCGGTGGCACGAATGGTGTCTACGTTGCTGGCAACGTCTTCAATTGTCCAGTCGGACTTGTAAAGCCCTGGTGTTTCAGCAATCAATGCTCGGGCAACTCGGCCTGCAACTGAAAAATACATTTCACCACTCACGGGGCAATTTTCGTGGCACAGCCAAGCTACCACAGGGGCAACTTTTTCAGGTTCCATGGGTGGATATTGTGAAATATCTAACCCTTCTGCCATGCGTGTAACCGCACCAGGTAAAATGATATTGGATTTTATGTTGTGCTCTTTGCCTTCCAGAGTGATGACATTGCTCAGGCCAATCATAGCTGCCTTTGCCATACTGTAATTGACGACATCATAGTTGCCGTAAATCCCGCCAATAGAACTTGTTAGAACCACGCGACCATAATTATTGGCTTTCATATGTGGAAATGCTGCGCGGGTAACGTGGTAGGCACCCATGAGATGGACGTCAATCACAGAACAAAAATCTTCGTAAAGCATATCCGACATTGAGCCACGGCGCACGTTGCCCGCGTTGTGGATGAGAATGTCCACTCTGCCCCAGGTATCGAGTGCCGCTTGAATGATGGCTTGCCCACCAGCTTCAGTAGCAACAGACTCTGTGCAGGCAAAAGCCTCTCCTCCAGCTGCTTTGATTGCGTTGACGACTTCATCAGCGGGTGATTCTTGAGTGTCTGCACCAACAATCGTTGAACCATTGTCATTAACAACAATTTTGCAGCCTCGCGAAGCGAGTAATTCGGCATAACATCGGCCAAGCCCACGGCCAGCGCCAGTAATTACAGCTACGCGACCATCGTAACGATATTCATCCATGGTTATTGACCTCGTGTTGGTAACTCAATTTCGCCAGTAGCAGTAGCCATGGTCGTGCCTAATTGAGTTTTCATCACAAATTTTACAGCGACAAAATTACGACCTTCTGCATCGGTACCTTTGTCGGTGATTTCGGCGTCCATTATGCTTATGTCACCCGTCAATGCAGGGCCGCGATAGGAGGCATTGACGTGTAATAATTGACCCCACTCACCGGCCCAACCACTAAGATAGTCTAAGATCCAGGTGCCCATAGATGCGCCATAACCATAGCCTCTAGGCATGCCGATATGTCTTGCCCAACGAGGGAAAAGATGACCGCGCGATGGGCCAATATAAGCTCCGTCTGTCAGTTCAGGGTTATCTAATTCGAGCACAGGATCTTGTTCTTTACCCGCCATTTCACCAATGAAGCCAAGTGCTTCCATGTCTAGATCGGTTCTGCGATGGACTCCACACCATATAGTAAATAAGTAGGCGCGCCATTCTGTGGTAAAGCTGGCAATGCTGTGAGGACCAATTACGCGAGTTGGAAGTTTATCGCCAATGTTGTAGTCATCCCAGTAACGTTTACCGTGACCGAGATCGTGCATCATTTTGATCCATTCGTATTTCTTTTCTTCTAACTCAATTAACTCTTTGTCGCTCCATTCTGGATCTTCAGCGCTTTCATTATTGCCTTCTATTCGAGCTAGATCAGGGTTGTAACGGATAGCGGTAGAACGTTGTTTGGAAAGTAAGTCGCCGTGTTGGTTATAGAAAAAATTATCACCTCTTTGGAAGCAGGTTGGGCCTGCAAATGCCGTATCTTTGACGACATAATCAAAGGGTATGCGCTCGTTAGTAATCGTATCGCCGGAATAAATACGCTTCTCGGTAAACCACCACTCGTCACCACCAAAAATTAGGTGTGAATTTGGAATGCCTCCAACGCATGCCGGTGCACAGCCGTGGCCATCATCGCATGCAACGGGAAAAGATACTGGGGCAATTAATGCACCATAACGACTTTGTTCGGCATAGTCTGAATCATAATGAAGACGATTAGGGTAGTGCATGGCTTGTGCCCAGCGGCGTATATCCATGCCACCCAGAGGTTCACGGATACGAGCTTGTTGCATTGGTTTGCCAAGATAATTGTCAATATCTGAGCAATCTAAAACGGGTTTGTTCATGGTTGTTTCCTTTTGATTTCGTCTTGACTATACCATTCAAGAGTTTTTTGTACACGCGTGTTTGTTAGTCTTTTACATCCGCCGCGAGTACTCGCGGAGAAAGATATTTTGTCTTCGTCCAACCGCCATCTACAATGATGGTTTGGCCGTTGATAAACTCGCCGCCTGGCGAGCACAAAAAGGCAATTGTGCTTGCGATATCATCGACATTGCCCAATCTAGGGTAGGGGGTCATATCAATATTCATGCGTTGGAAGGCAGGGTCATCGAGGCGTTCACGAACCATGTCGGTAAGCGTCACGCCTGGAGCGACATTATTAGCACGAATACCTTGTGGCCCATATTCACAAGCAATATGTTCGGTTAACGAGCTGATGCCACCTTTTGCAGCAGAGTACGCGCCACCTCGGCGGCCACCTATTTCAGCAAAAGTAGAGGTGACATTAATGATGGCCGACCCCGCTTGCATATATACAATGGCATCTCTCGCTAGTCTGAAGGGGGCTTTAAGCATAATGTCGATGAAAAAATCCAGTGTTTCATCGTCGGTCTCATGCAGTGGTTTGGGTTTTCCTATGCCTGCATTGTTAATTAGATAATCTATCTGTCCGAATTTCTCCAAAGCGAAGTCGACTATCTTTCTGGGGGCATCAATTTCGGTAATGTCTGCTGATATTGTAGCGACACGATTATCATCACCTAGTTCGGTACGAAGTTGCTGCAATTTATCTTCGCTGCGGCCAACACCTACGATATTAATACCAGCAGCAAAAAGGTGTTTAGCGGTTGCAAGTCCAATACCGCTGCCGGCACCTGTAATGATAGCTACTTTCATGCTTGTCCTCGTTCACTTGACTGTTATTACATCACTACCAGAATGAATGCTCTTGCATTGCAAAATAATTGCTGCTTAGATAGCTATTCAACAGTGATGTCTATTAATGCTATATTAAAGCGTCAATAATAACCACAAATCAAGCAAGAAATGAAACATGCGTAAAATCGTTGCAGGGCGCTCAATACGTTGGGATGAACAGCGTGCACAGCAAGCTTATCAGGCCGGCCATTGGGTTCAAGAAACCCTGTTTGATTGCTTGGCAAAGGAATGTCTACATTCGCCAAATCGACCATTGTTGATCGAAGGTGACACTATCCTCACGCCTTGCTCTTTGGATATGCAGGCTCGCAAATTAGCTGCGTATATGTTGGCTACCTGCCCGCAGGGTAGTGTTATTTCGTTTTAGTATTGTGATGAACATACTCACATTGGGCATTGTCGGCGGGTTGGTATATTTCATGTATGTGGCT
>JALRIU010000015.1 GCA_023255355.1 Pseudomonadales bacterium
ATTTACATTCAATACAATATCGTTTGCTGGGCTGGCACTACCAGCAAATGCTGTGCCAGCAACTGTTAGCAAGTCACCATATGTATAGTTATCGCCATTTGAATAAATGCTATATCCTGTCAAGCTGCCAGTTTCTGGATGAAATTGAACGCCTTGAATATCTAGCGTTTTGTGTCGGACACCCATGATTTCTTCCATGCTGCCGTCATCATTTTCTGTCCAAGCAGTAATCTCAAGACAGTCAGGAAGGCTTGCTTGATCGATAACAAGGCTATGGTAACGGGTTGCTACAAAGGGGTTGGAAAGACCTTCGAATACACCACTGTCTATATGATGAACTAATGAAGTTTTACCATGCATAACTCGTTTGGCGCGGATGATGTTACCACCGAAGGCCTGGCCTATACTCTGATGGCCTAGACATATGCCCAAGATTGGTAGTTTACCTGCAAAATGATTGATGGCTTCAAGAGAGATGCCTGCTTCATTAGGCGTACACGGTCCTGGTGAAATGACGAGTTTTTCAGGAGCCATCGCCTCGATATCGGCGATACTTATTTCGTCGTTGCGAACAACTTTGACATCGGCCTTTAATTCACTTAGGTATTGCACGACATTGTAAGTAAATGAGTCGTAATTATCGATCATTAGCAGCATGGTTGCTGGGTCCTAGTCCAAAAGAGAGGCATCATACCATATTGCGGCGCTTATAGAAGTTTTTGAAGGGTGCTAAATTGTTAGTTCAGCGACTGCTTTGTATGCCATTAAAACGCCAATTAAGCTGATGATGAAGCCGCTAAAAAGCATTACTCGATGAAGTGCAGAACTATTTTGGAAAAAGTTTTTCAATAGTTGGCCGCCACTTGCATAAGCCAATAAACTACTAAATTCTATGGCAACCACAATGGCAATGTAAGCGCTAAGTTGTGGCAATAGAGGGATAGTGCTATCTATAAAGGGTGGCATGAGCGCCACAAAAAACGCCCAGCCTTTAGGGTTTGACGTTGCGGTAATAAAGCCTTGCGCGATCAATTTTTGTGGACTTAGCAAACCGTGTTGTACTTTGGTGAGGTGCAATGACATATGGCTTCTCATCATACCTACTCCGATATAAACCAGATAGCTGGCTCCGCATAAAGAGAGTAGGTTAAAAGCCAAAGGTGAGGCGAGTAGTAAGCCAGCTGCGCCCAACACAGAAGTGATCGCTACTAGAGCGACACCGCTCAATTCTCCCAGCATCATCCACAAGGTTCGTTTTACCCCAATACTCATTCCGAGTGAAAGCGAGAGGGTCATGCACATGCCTGGCGTCACCGAGGCCAGAGCAAAAGCAGGGATAAAAAGTACCAGTAATTCTGGGTTTAGCACTGTCATGGATGCACTACAGAGGACGCACCAAGTTGCTGAGGGCTTTGTTTTGTTTTTTGGCTTTGCGATATATAAGAATGACGTGCCCCATTGCTTGAACGAGTTGTGCACTATGCTCTTCGCAGATAGTTTTTGCTAGAATAGGCTTTTCATCGCGGTCGTCAACAATCAGTTTGATTTTGATGAGTTCGTGATCATTGAGTGCACGTTCAATTTCTTCGTTGATATTATCTGTGATACCTTTGCCGGCCACAGTGATGATTGGGTTTAATTTGTGGCCGATACTGCGCAAGGATTTCTTTTGATCTGTACTGAGCGTCATGACGTAAATATTCTCGTGGCATGGTAAAAGCGCTATTTTACGCGAACTCACCCATAACACGTAGCCTTATTGGAGATTTTTTGTGAAACGTACTAAAAGTAGTGATGCTTGGATGAAAGAACATTTCGATGATCACTATGTAAAATTGTCGCAAAAGATGGGTTACCGTTCGCGAGCAAGTTTTAAGTTGTTGGAAATACAAGAGAAAGATCGCTTAATCAAACCTGGAATGACAATCGTAGATTTGGGATCAGCACCTGGTGGTTGGACCCAAGTAGCGGTTGAATTGGTCGGTGATCATGGTCGAGTCGTCGCATCGGATATTTTACCAATGGATCCCATTGCAGGTGTGGATTTTGTACAGGGTGATTTCACCGAAGAGGCTGTGTTAGAAAAAATATTAAATTTGATGGGTGGCGCACAAGCAGACCTTGTAATTTCGGATATGGCCCCCAATATGAGTGGTATGGTTGATGTGGATCAACCTCGAGCGATGTATTTAGTTGAGCTGGCGCTAGATTTGGCTCGTCAAACGCTTAAACCCGGTGGTGCTTTTGTCGCCAAAGTTTTTCAAGGCGAGGGGTTTGAGGAGTACATCAAAGAGATGAGAAGTAGTTTTAATCGAGTAGTGACGCGCAAGCCGAAAGCTTCGCGAGCCCGCTCAAAAGAAGTTTATCAGGTAGGCACAGGCTTTAAACGCTAAACTGGTGTATGCTTATTTGAAAATGTAACGCAACGAACATAAAGAGGGTAGTTGCTTGAACGACATGGTTAAAAATCTCGTATTGTGGTTAGTTATTGCTGCTGTACTGATGTCAGTTTTCCAAAACTTCAATGTCCAGTCTAATTCAGAGACTATGGAGTATTCTCAATTTGTGCAGGAAGTCCAGCAGGGCCAAGTGCGCAAAGTGGTTATTGATGGTTTGACAATATACGGTGAGCGAGCAACTGGACAGACCTTTCGGACGATTAGGCCTAACGTTGTAGACACGGGTCTAATGGGTGATTTGCTGGACAACCGAGTTATTGTTGAAGGCCGAGAGCCCGAAAAACAAAGCGTTTGGTCGCAACTATTGATCGCAAGTTTCCCGATATTACTGTTTATCGCAGTGTTTATGTTCTTTATGCGTCAAATGCAAGGCGGGGGTGGCAAAGGTGGCCCTATGAGCTTTGGTAAGAGTAAAGCGCGTTTGTTGGGCGAAGATCAAATCAAAACAACCTTTGCCGATGTGGCAGGTGTTGATGAAGCAAAAGAAGACGTGCAAGAGCTTGTCGAATTTTTGCGCGACCCAGGTAAGTTCCAGCGATTAGGTGGCCGTATTCCTCGTGGTGTCTTGATGGTTGGTCAACCAGGCACAGGTAAAACATTATTGGCTAAAGCTATTGCAGGTGAAGCCAAGGTACCATTCTTCTCTATTTCTGGCTCTGACTTCGTTGAAATGTTTGTTGGTGTGGGTGCTTCACGTGTTCGTGACATGTTTGACCAGGCTAAAAAACAAGCGCCATGTATTATTTTTATCGATGAAATCGACGCTGTGGGTCGTCATCGTGGCGCAGGCCTTGGTGGCGGACACGATGAGCGTGAACAAACTTTGAACCAGTTATTGGTTGAAATGGATGGTTTCGAAGGTAATGATGGCGTCATCGTTATTGCTGCGACCAACCGTCCAGACGTACTCGATCCTGCGCTACTTCGTCCTGGTCGTTTTGATCGTCAGGTCGTGGTTGGATTGCCAGATATACGTGGCCGTGAGCAGATTCTCAAAGTTCATATGCGTAAAGTTCCTGTAGCAGATGACGTTAATCCTGCGGTCATTGCTCGTGGTACGCCCGGATTTTCTGGTGCTGATTTGGCTAACCTTGTCAATGAAGCTTCATTATTTGCAGCTCGTGCTAACAAACGCTTGGTCGATATGGAAATGTTTGAGCTAGCAAAAGACAAAATCATGATGGGCGCTGAGCGCAAGTCGATGGTTATGTCAGAGGCTGAAAAACTTAATACAGCCTATCACGAAGCTGGGCATGCTATTGTGGGTAGAATCGTGCCTGAGCACGACCCTGTCTACAAGGTAAGTATCATCCCACGTGGTAGAGCACTGGGTGTTACGATGTTTTTGCCTGAAGAAGATCGTTACAGCTTGAGCAAACGTCGTATCCTAAGCCAAATTTGTTCATTATTCGGCGGCCGTATTGCCGAAGAGATGACACTGGGCGCTGAGGGTGTGACTACTGGTGCCTCAAATGATATTCAACGCGCAACAGAAATTGCTCGCAATATGGTTACCAAGTGGGGCTTGTCTGAAAAATTGGGTCCGCTAATGTATGACGAAGCCAGCGAAGAAGTGTTCTTGGGTAAATCTGCAGGTGGTCCATCCAATCATGTGTCGGGTAATACTCGAAATGATATTGATGTTGAAGTACGTCGCATCATTGATGAATGTTATCAGCGTGCCACAGAAATTTTGCACGCCAATCGCGACAAGATGGATCTAATGGCTGAAGCCTTGATGACGTATGAAACCATCGATAGTGATCAGATTGATGACATTATGAATGGTCAAAAACCTCGTCAACCGGCTGGTTGGAATGATAGTCAGAAACCAGGTGGAGATGCCCCGCAAAAAACGGAGCAAGAGGGTAAACCTAGTTCAGATGCTTCAGTGGGTGGTCCTGCGAGCGAGCACTAATGAGTCTCAATTCTCAATCTTCGAGCATCCTTAAATGCGGTGCTCGGTCTCTTGATCTGGCTTCACCGGCTGTTATGGGCGTGTTAAATATCACGCCCGATTCATTTTCTGATGGTGGCAATTTATATGCAGGTGGTCACGCCCTAGTTGATAAAGTATTGGCTGTCGCCGAGCAAATGATTGCTGATGGTGCCAAAATTCTCGATATTGGCGGGGAGTCGACTCGTCCTGGTGCGACACCTGTAACACTTGATGAAGAGCTGTCTCGCGTTGTGCCAGTAGTTGCCGCTATTAATAAGCGTTTTGATGTCATTGTGTCTGTTGATACAAGTTCTCCAGAAGTTATGTTGCAGGCGGCTGATGCTGGTGCGGGCATACTGAACGATGTTAGAGGTTTATCGCGTCCAGGTGCTTTACAGGCGGCTGCTCAAACTCATCTTCCCGTTTGTGTAATGCACATGCAGGGTGATCCAACTACGATGCAGAAGCGGCCTGATTATGACAACGTAGTTGATGAGGTGCTGGATTATCTAAATGAACGCATTGAAGCATGTGTTGATGCGGGTATTAAGCGAGAGAATATTATCTTGGATCCTGGCTTTGGCTTTGGAAAAACTGTTGAACATAATTTACTTTTGTTTG
>JALRIU010000103.1 GCA_023255355.1 Pseudomonadales bacterium
GCTTTAGCACCCACTACACAGATGTCGATTCCAACATCTTGCTTCGAGTATGCCTGCATTGATTTCAACATGGTTTTGAACAAGTTAATGTTTAAACCTCCGCATAAACCGCGGTCGGTTGAAACCACAATATAACCCACGCGTTTTACTTCGCGCTCGGTCATATAGATATGCTGGTATTCAGGATTTGAGTTAGCAATGTGGCCAACTACCGCACGGATGCGTTGTGCATAGGGCTTACCTAATTGCATACGATCCTGAGCTTTACGCATTTTACTTGCAGCGACCATTTCCATCGCACTAGTAATTTTTTGCGTACTCTGAATACTAGATATCTGTGTACGAATTTCTTTTCCGCTAGCCATTCTGATACCTTGCCGGTTATTAGGCGACCGCCTTAGCGGTCGCTATTAACATTAGAACGATTGAGTTGCCTTAAACTTCTCGATAATCTCTTTGAATTTGCCTTCAAATTCATCGTTCCAGTCACCTGTTGATGCAATTGCATTCATGGTGTCGGCATATTCACTGCTAGCGTATGCCAACAATGCTGATTCAAATGCACCAATCTTCGAGATCTCAACATCGTTGAGGCCTTTGTTGTTTGCTGCATAAATCATCAGTGCCATTTGAGCAACGTTTTGTGGGCTGTACTGCTTTTGTTTCATCAATTCAGTAACACGCTCACCGTGGTTCAACTGAGCCTTAGTCGCTTCGTCCAAGTCAGATGCGAATTGAGAGAACGCAGCCAATTCACGATATTGTGCAAGTGCTGTACGAATACCACCTGACAATTTCTTCATAACTTTAGTTTGCGCAGAACCACCAACACGAGATACCGAAATACCAGCGTTCATTGCTGGTCTAACACCCGCGTTAAACATTGACGATTCTAAGAAGATCTGACCGTCGGTAATCGAAATTACGTTGGTTGGTACAAATGCAGATACGTCACCGGCTTGTGTTTCAATCACTGGCAATGCAGTCAAAGAACCTGTTTGACCTTTAACTTCACCGTTAGTGAATTTTTCTACGTAGTCAGCGTTTACACGAGCAGCGCGCTCAAGTAGACGAGAGTGGAGGTAGAAAACGTCGCCAGGATAAGCTTCACGACCTGGTGGACGACGTAACAACAATGAAATTTGACGGTAAGCCCATGCTTGTTTTGTCAAATCATCATAAATGATCAAAGCGTCTTGACCACGGTCACGGTAGTATTCACCCATTGTACAGCCAGCAAATGGCGCCAAGAACTGCATAGCAGCTGGATCAGATGCTGTCGCTGCGACTACGATGGTGTGTTCCATTGCGCCGTGCTCTTCTAATTTGCGCACAACGGCTGCAATTGAAGACGCTTTCTGGCCAACAGCCACGTAGATACACTTAATACCAGAACCTTTTTGGTTGATGATCGCGTCAACAGCAATAGCTGTTTTACCGATCTGGCGGTCACCAATGATCAACTCACGCTGGCCACGACCGATTGGTACCATCGCGTCTACAGCTTTCAAGCCAATTTGTACTGGTTGGTCAACTGATTGACGAGCAATTACACCTGGTGCAACTTTTTCAATAAAATCAGTTTCTGTTGAATTGATAGGACCTTTACCATCGATTGGGTTACCCAAGGCGTCGACAACACGACCTTGTAGTTCAGGACCTACAGGTACTTCTAGTACGCGGCCAGTACATTTACATGTTTGACCTTCTGCGACGGATTGGTAATCACCCAATACTACGGCACCAACTGAATCACGCTCTAAGTTGAGCGCCATACCGTATACACCGCCTTCAAACTCAATCATCTCACCATACATTACGTCGGTAAGACCGTGGATACGAATAATACCGTCAGTCACAGAAACTACAGTACCTTCATTCTGCGCTTGACTGGAAATATCCAGTTTTTCGATGCGACCTTTAATTATTTCGCTAATCTCAGATGGATTCAGCTGTTGCATTGCTATTTCCTCTATCGGTGAGCAAAATGCTCCCTTACGAATTCATTGCCTCGGCTAATTTAGCCAAACGACCCCTAACTGAACCATCGATCACTAGATCGGCTGTGCGTACAACTACGCCACCAATCAAACTTGCATCGATTTCAGTTGAAATCTTAACTTCACGTTCAAGCTTGTCTGTTAATACTTTCGCAAGCTTAGCTTCATCAGCGCTATCGACTGCCTGTGCAGATATCAACGTAACATCTACAGACTTTTCACGATTCGCTTTAAACACATGGAATTGCTCGCTTACGCTTGGTAGCAATGCCACACGCTTATTATCAGCTAAGATATTAACGAAGTTATTAACTGACTGTGACAGTTCATCACCACACAAGCCTGTTAAAACACTTGCGGTTTGCGCAGATGTTAATGTTGGAGAAGCAAGCGCTTCTGACACCTTAGCATCTGACACAATGGCAGTTAGCAACTCAAGTTGCTTTGCCCAAGTATCTACTTCGCTATTAGCTACAGCATATTCAAAAGCTGCTCTAGCATAGGGTCTTGCCAATGTGCTCAATTCAGCCATGGGGACCCCCGTTTATAGACCAGCTGCCAGTTTATCTAACATGGCTTTGTGTGCATTTGCGTCAACACTGGTTTCAAGGATTTTTTCAGCACCTTGAAGTGCCAATACTGATACCTGTGCACGCAATTGCTCTTTAGCGCGATTTACCTCTTGCTCAATTTCAGCTTGAGCAGCTGCTTTAACGCGGTCACCTTCTTCACGAGCTGCATTTTTTGCATCTTCGATGATTTGGTTGGCACGTTTGTTAGCAGATTCGATAATAGACGCTGCTTCTGTCTTTGCTTCAGCTAGACGAGCAACAGCCTTTTCTTGCGCTAATTCGAGATCGTGAGAAGCAC
>JALRIU010000148.1 GCA_023255355.1 Pseudomonadales bacterium
CATACCCCAGGCAATTCGTCTGGCGTAGTCGATGGTGCTGCGTTAGTACTATTAGGGAGTCAACAGGCAGGTATCACCATGGGATTGCGACCCCGTGCCCGCGTGATTAGCACCGCTTTAGTTGGCACTGATCCCACGCTCATGCTCGAGGGCCCGGTTCCAGCATCCTTGAAAGCCTTGAAAATGGCAGGCATGACCGTTGCTGATATCGATTTATTTGAGGTGAATGAGGCGTTCGCAACCGTGGTACTCAATTTTCAAGAAACTCTTGCTCTCGATCCTAATAAGGTAAATGTAAATGGTGGCGCTATCGCCATGGGCCATCCCATCGGTGCAACGGGTGCAATGCTTATTGGGCAGTGCCTTGATGAATTAGAGCGACGCGATCTGCAACGTGGTTTGGTGACATTGTGTGCTGGTGGTGGTATCGGAATTGCCACAATCATTGAGCGGGTTTGAGGCATTAGCATGGCAAAAGAAATCGCATTAACGCATTCGTATATCAAATTAACCATCGATAACGATGGGATATTGGAATTTATTTTTGATCAACCCGGTAAAAAAGTTAACACCATGGGTGATGACTACTTTGCTGCCATGACTGAGGCGATTGCTGTATCAGAGCAGCTTGCTAAAAGCGCAGAAATCACAGGTGTCTATGTTGGTAGCGGTAAACCACGGCAATTTTTTGCTGGGGGTGACATCAAAGAAATGCTCGAAACACCATTACCAGCAAGTATTGAACAAAAAAAGAAGACCTTTGATGGCACCTTAGAAGTAAAACGAGACCTCAGAAAATTAGAAACTCTCGGTGTGCCTGTCGCTGTGGGAATTAATGGTGCATGCCTTGGTGGTGGCTATGAAATCGCCCTAGCTTGCCACTATCGCATTGCTTTGCCTAATATCAAAATAGGATTGCCTGAGTCGGGCATTGGATTATTACCTGGTGCCGGAGGCATTGTAAGAACAACTTATTTGCTAGGCATGCAGAAAGCTATAGATATCATTGCTACCGGGCGTCAGTTTAAAGCAGCTAAGGCATTAGACTTGGGAATGGTCGATGCCTTGGTCGATGAAGAATCGCAATTAATGCCTGCTGCCAAAGCATGGTTGCTAGCGCATCCTGATGCTTGCCAACCCTGGGATAAAAAGGGTTTTACTCTTCCCGGTGGTGATCATGATGACCCTAACAATATGAACTTTTTATATTTTGGGCCGACGAATGTGCTAGCTAAAACTAAGGGTTTGATGCCTGCACAGGAGGCGATTTTTGCCTGCATAAGTGATGTCGCAAAAGTTGATATCGATACCGCGATGAAAATCGAAGCGCGATACTTTGTCAGTCTGTTATACAGCCAAACTGCACGTAATATGATGTTGGCTTTCTTTATTCAGATGGGGCAGGTTAACAGCGGAGCAGCACGTCCAAAAGATATTGATAAACGCCGCATAGCTTGTCTTGGTATTCTGGGTGCCGGCCAAATGGGTGCAGGTATTGCAGCAACGGCGGTGACTATGGGGATCTCGGTTGTTCTTAAAGATGTCGGTCTTGAGGCTGCGCAACGAGGTTTAGCCTATGTGGAACAATCGTTGGCTAAAAACAAACGGCTTTCCGATGAGCAACGACAAGCGGCCCTTAAGCTGCTAAAAGTCACTGATGCCTACTCGGATTTATCATCCTGTGAATTGGTGATCGAAGCTGTATTTGAAGATAGAGCGATTAAGGCACAAGTCACTCAGGCGACTGAGGCTGAATTATCGACTAAGGCAGTGTTTGCCTCAAATACCTCGGCCTTACCTATCACTGAATTAGCACTGGCCAGCTCTGCGCCGGAGCGATTCATCGGTATGCACTTTTTTTCTCCGGTAGAAAAAATGCCCTTGGTTGAAATTATTTGCGGAGCAAAGACAGCACAACAAACACTGGCATTAGCGTTTGATGTGGCTCAGCAGTTAGGTAAGATCCCGATCGTTGTTAATGATGGACCTGGTTTCTTTACCTCACGCATTATTTCGCAAACCATCACCCAAGGTTCCGATATGTTAGAGGAAGGTGTAAACCCTGTCCTGATAGAAGCTGCGGCGCGCGATAACGGTTCACCTATTGGGCCTTTGGCGGCGATCGACGAAATTAGTCAAGAGACTGCTTACAGAAATGGCTTGCAACACAAAGCAGATAAAGAGGCTCAAGGTGGCGTTTGGCAAGATTCGAGCTCCTCAAGGGTGATCGATACACTCGTTAATAAATTTGGTCGCAAGGGTAAGAAGTCTGGCGGTGGGTATTACGAATATCCAGCGGAGGGTGGCAAATATCTTTGGCCCGGTCTGAAAGATCTTTATGCTGAACAAGGTTATTGTGATATTCCCTACCAAGATATTCGTGATCGATTGCTGTTTTCACAGAGCCTTGAGGCTATTCGAGCGATGGAAGACGGTGTTATAGAACATGTGGCAGATGGCAATATCGGATCCATTATGGGTATCGGTTTTCCCGCCCAAACCGGTGGTGTGTTTCAATTTATTAATGCCTATGGTGTTAAACACTTCATTGCCCGCGCAGAAGAACTTGCAGAGCTCTACGGCGAAGTTTTTACCCCGCCCCAGCTGTTAAAGGAATACGCCCAGCAGGATAAAATGTTCTTCTAGGCGAAAATTGTGGCGGTCTTACTGTCTAAAGAAGCTAAGGCCGCCCACGATCGTTTCTACCACAGCGATATCCTTAATGGCTTTGTCACTGTTCAAAGGGTTGTCCTCGAGAATAGTGAAGTCTGCCTGCTTACCGGGTTCGAGACTGCCAATTTTATCCTCTAGATTGATTTGCCAGGCTGCATCAATTGTTAGAGCTTTAAGGCCATCTAGGACTGATAATTTTTCCTGTTCGCCGAGCACCCTTCCTGTAGCGGTTTGTCTTTCAACACTGCTCCACCATGCCAACATGGGTGACATAGGCACCACAGGTGTGTCGAGGTGGTTAGTAAAGCGCAGCCCCAATTGTTTTGCCGATTGGGTCGGGCTTATTCGATTGGCACGCTCGGGTCCTATTAGTGTATTAAAGTGGGCATCACCCCAGTAGTAGGTGTGTGACACAAAGAAGCTTGGAATCACACCCAATGCTGCCATACGCTGCAACTGATCTTGGCGCGCCATCTGTGCATGAATAATGATGGGGCGATGTAATGGTTTTGCGGTCTGTGACGTGGCGTATTCAAAAGCATCAAGAATATCATCGATAGATGCGTCGCCATTCCCATGCACGGCAACTTGAAAACCATGGCTAACGACATCAAGTACCTGTTCTTTAAGTGCGCTTGCTTCGATGCGTGGATAGCCTCGGTAATCTTCACTATGACCTTGGTGAGTATGATACGGTTTTGCTAGATAGCCAGTAAAACCTTGTATTGAACCATCGGCGATAAGTTTAATGGCGCTCATATGGAAGTCTTTGGATTCAAGATCTGCAGCTTTTGTTTCGCCACTGATAAGCTGTTGACCTAGCGTTTCGTAGGTTGGTAAAAATACCAAACGCTGGGGAATCATTCCTAGTACTTTGGCGAAGGATAGGGCTTGAATATATTGCTTATCCACATTACTTGCTTGTAATGTTGTGACCCCCGCCTGTTGGTACTCTTGTTGTGCCATGCTGACCATGTTAAAAAAGTCTACCACTCCAACATTAAACATGTGCCGTTGGAAAGGAGTGGCATCGTTTTCTTCAACGATACCAGAGGACAGGATTTCTTCAGACCATGGTTGACCTAGTTCACTGGCAACCTGTTGCAGTGCAGCGCTATTTGCTACGCCTAAATGCCCTGAGACATGCATAATGAATAGCGGCTGGGTTGGTGCAATGACATCGAGTTCGGCGCGTGTTGGATGGCGATTTTCTGCCAGCATAAGTTGATCGTATCCAAAGCCCGCGATCCACTTGTCAGAAGGGGTTTGGTTGGCTTGCTGTTGCATGCGGCTTAAAAGATCGTCAATTGTCTGTATCTGTCCTACAGGAGGGCTATTGAGGTTTGCGGCAAATAATTCCATACCACTGCCAGGAAAATGGCTGTGGGCGTCTACAAAACCAGGAATCATTGTTTGACCTTTAAGGTCGTGCATGATGGTACCTGTGGGCGCTATTTTTTGCAGCTCACTGAGCAGGCCTATGGCTTTAATTTTATCCTTGCTAACGAGTATGGCTTCAGTGATAGGTTGCTTATCAGTCATTGTAATAATGTTGCCGTTGAACCAAAGTTGGGCCTCAGGTGGCGGGCTAGGCTGCAGAGAACGAAATAAAATAAATACACCTACCGCTAAAACAACTATCACTAATCCTATTATTTTTAAAATTCTTTTTAGCATCAAAATGACCTTGTTAGCGTATTAATTGGAAACGAGTTCGCGAAAGGTTTTGCCTTTATCGAGCCTAGGTTCCGGAGGTAATCCAAGCACGCGTTCACCAACGTTGTTTTTGACAATTTCATCGGTACCACCGGCGATTCTAATACCGGCTGCGCCATACCATAAATCTTCAATTAATTGCCAATGGCTGCCGTGCTCGGCAGCGCTTAATAAGCCTTTGCTGCCTTCTAAGTCCATCATAAGCTCACAGTAATCACTTAAGGTTTTAGCAGCTATTATCTTTGCAACTGAGAGCTCTGGTCCTGGTTCTTTGCCTTGTCCAAGAGCAGTTAGACCTCTACATTGCATAAGCCATAAACCATGGGCGTGTATGTATATTTCATTGAGTCGATTCAAGATGGACTGGTCGTTGACAGCACGATGCTGAGATTGGATGTTACGCGCCAATTTTTGCCAGAGGTCGGCGGGTAATACGCCACCAATCGACAAACGCTCGTTCATCAAGGCTGTCATGGTGACTCGCCAGCCATTGCCAATGTCGCCAACGCGTTGTTCGTCAGGCACGTAGACATCATTGAAAAAAACTTCGTTAAATTCCTCTTGGCCATTGGCTTGACGAATGGGGCGTATTTCAATCCCCGGTGTCTGCATGTCGACAAAAAACGATGTCATTCCTGCAAACTTTGCTTGGTCTGGATCAGTACGCGTCAATACCATGCCAAATTCGGCAAATTGCGCAAAACTTGTCCAGACCTTTTGTCCGCTGATGATCCAGCCATCTCGACCATCTTCGCAACGCTTAGCCTGCGTACGAATCATACCTAAATCTGAACCAGCATTGGGCTCAGATAAGAGTTGGCACCATAGTTCCTTGCCTTGCAAGGCTGGTGCAACATAGCGGGCTCTTACTTCGTCACTGCCATGCACCAGCAAACTCGGGATGACCATGCCAAGGCTAACGTTGAACACACTTGCTGGCACATTGTATTTTGCCTCTTCTTCGCGAAAAATGACTTCTTGAATAGGCGAGCCGCCTCTACCTCCCAATGCTTTTGGCCAAGTAATCGCCCCGAAACCATTGGCTGCCTTGGTTGCCTGCCATGCTCGTGAGGCACTAATGCGTTCAGCTAATGAATCGAATGTTTGATGTTGGCCTGCAGACTTTGGGGTTGCGTGGGTCGCCAGCCATTGTGCGCACTCAGTTCTAAAAATTGCTTCTTCAGGCGTGTCTTTAAAGTCCATCTTAACCTCCTAGCAAGTAGAATGAGCGAGTAAGCACGATGATAGTTGTTGCTGCCAATGGGTTTCTGGACCTAGCGCAACCGCATAGTGTCGCGAACGTTTTAAGAAGAGATGGCAGTCCATCTCCCAGGTATAACCCATACCACCGTGGGTTTGAATATTCTCCTTGGCAATAAAGCTCATAGCTTTACTTGACGAAATGATCGCAGTAGCAGCAGCTTTAGAAACATCATCGGGGGATGAGGCCATTGCCCATGCTGCATAATAACAATGTACCCTGGCGAGTTGGTTTAAGGTGTATGCGTCAACCAATTTATGTTTTATGCCCTGATATGAACCGATGATTCTGCCAAAAGCAGAGCGTTCTGATGCATACCGAGTGGCCATTTCGAGGGCTGAATCAGCGGCACCCAACTGTTCAAAGCTCAATAATATGGCGGCATGATTGAGACAGCGCTCAAGGATTTTATTGCAATCATCCCCCGAGGCTAATATTAAGGCCGGTGTTTGAGTTAGTGTTACGGTACCGGCCGAACAGCTATTGTCTAGCAGTGATAATGCTCTAGTATTCATCGATGTATCACGATAGCTCAGGGTGATGTACTGATTGCCTTGCGAGTCTTTAGCATGACAAATAAACAAATCAGCTTCATTGGCGTTATGTACGAGTTCGTTCGTACCTGTAAGCATATTATCCGCTAATTGAATGTCTGTACTTGCATGATCATCAATATTCACAACTAAACAACCTATGCTGCCTTCACCAATTTTACTGAGCGCATCATCTCTAATGTTGCTTGGTTCACACTGCAGCAGAAGTTGCTGTGCAAGGTATAGACACCCTAAGCTGGGGATAGGAGCCAATTGCCTACCTATTTCTTCTGCGCTGATACACAACTCATATGCGCCTAAGCCAAAACCGCCGCATTGCTCGGGTGACATAATGTTTTGAATGCCCATGGCTTGCATACTTTGCCAAACCGTTCGATCTAGGTGCTCTGAACTTTCTAGGATGGCTCTAGTTTTTGATAGCGGTGCTTCGTTCACCATAAATCGACGAATTTCTTGACGAAACTGTAGTTGATCTTCCGAAAATTCAAAATTCATAATTTGATAAGCGTTTGTTAAGGATAAAAGACACTAATAGTATCAACGACACATGAAGGGCGAGTTTGGCCTTCAACCTGCATGGTGATTCGAACCACGAGTTTGTATCCCCCTTTAAAATCCTCAACGGAGATGACTTCGCCCTCTGCGCTAAGTGAGGAATCGACGGGAACCGGAGCCGGGAAGCGGACATTTTCGACGCCGTAATTAACACCCATACTGAAGGATTTTACAGTAATGAGTCTGGGTAAAAACCAAGCTGCAAGCGATAGCGACAAGTAGCCATGGGCAATGGTTTTGCCAAAAGGCCCGGTTGCCGCTTTTTCTGGATCGACATGTATCCATTGGTGGTCGCCTGTCGCATCAGCAAACATATCGATGCGGCTTTGTTCAATAACAAGAGCCTCTGTAGGGCCAAGTTTAGTGCCAGTGAGCGCCTTTAAGTCCTCTGGTGTAGCAACAATTAAAGCAGTCATAAACTCTCCTCTTTTTTCTAGATCCTATCATCCAATGCTGAACTTAACAGCATTAAAAACAGTCCTTTAGTCTATTCGCATTAGGCTTTTTAATGAGGCGTAGGGTTAGAATAAATCAACGTTGAGGGAACCATATGAGACTCGAAAATAAGATTATTTTATTAACCGGCGCTGCTCGTGGTGTCGGCTTGGCAACTGCGAAATGTTTTGTTGCAGAAGGCGCAAAAGTTATTATGACTGACATCAATAGTGAGCGGTTACAAGCGCAAGCGACAGCGCTAGGTGCAGACTTTGTTGAGCACGATGTGAGTACTGAATTGCATTGGCAAACGATTACTGCAAAGATTGCTAAAGACTACGGTCATTTAGATGGGTTGTTTAATAATGCTGCCATCTTACAGTCGGCATCCATTGAAGCTGAAACATTAGAAGGTTGGCAGCGAATTCAAAAGGTCAATGCGGATAGTGTTTTCTTGGGTATTAAATATTGTTTGCCTTTGCTTGAGGTTCACGGCGGGTCGATTGTTAATATGTCATCATCTTCGGCGCTGATGGGTTTATCGCAATTTTGTGCTTACACCGCTGCCAAGGCGGCCGTTCGTAGCTTGACCATGTCGACCGCTGTATTGTGCAAACAAAAGGCTAATAAAGTGCGATGTAATTCGATCCATCCGGATGGCATCAATACCGATATGGTACGTGAAATGAGTGCCCAACTGACTGATGAGCAACGTGGTGATTATAAACGCAGTATCCCTTTTGTTTGCCAGCCTGAAGATGTAGCTAACCTTGCCTTATTTCTAGTCTCTGATGAATCCAGGCATATGAATGGTGCTGCTCTGAGTTTGGATAATACTGCTACCATTCATCCCCCATATTAATAGGAGCTAGCATGTTAGATTTTACAGGAAAGGTCGCTATTGTTACCGGGGGTGCTGGCCATATCGGACAAGCTATCGTTAAAGCGTTACTTACCTCTGGCGCGGAGGTGGTTTACTGTGGTCGAAATAAACCAACCCAAGACATTGTTGTAGATGGTAAGGCTGCCCATTTTATCGCTGCCGATATTCGCAATCCTGACGATTCGCAGCGTCTCATTGATGAGACGGTGGCACGTTTCAGCCGCTTGGATATCTTGGTTAATAATGCTGGTGGTAGCCCGCCAGTTGATGCGGCCAATGCATCAGCCAGTTTTACCCAAAAAATTATTCAGCTAAATCTTGTGGCTCCCATGGTTTTGGCACAACAGGCCTATCATGCAATGATTGCCAGTGGTGGTGTGGCTAGTGTAGTTAATATTTCCAGTGTCAGCGCAGTGCGTTCATCGCCTGGAACTGCAGCCTATGGTGCGGCAAAAGCCGGTTTGTTAAATGCAACCGAGTCTTTGGCTATGGAGTGGGGGCCGCATATACGCGTTAATTCTCTCATCGTAGGTTTAGTTCACCACGATGCTGGGGTTGATCACTATGGCGGTGAAGAGGGTTTTAAACGGGTTGCTGACATGTTGCCATTAAAGAGGATGGCACAACCTAGTGATGTTGCAGATGCTGTGATGTATCTCTGTTCTGACCAAGCAGCCTATGTTTCTGGCGCTAGTTTAGCGGTACATGGTGGCGGTGAGGTGCCGGTATTTTTACACCTCGCTAAGCAGCACTAACATCGTTAGGCTATTTGTTGTACAACGGTTCTGGCACTTAATATCGCACCATCTATATATGAGATTTGGCCGCAGTCTCCAACATTATGTGCGTCAATGCCGGCTGAAACCAGTTGTTCGCAAAGCGCCGTATTAGGATTAGCGCCTTGCGCGATAATCACTTGATCTGCCTTGATGGAGTGCGATTCGCCCTCAAGTTCATAATGTACGGTTTTATTGGCAAGATTGGTGACGTTAGCTTTTCTGATAAACGTGCAGCCGTCGTGCTGAAGGTGTTGGATGACTCTATTCCTTCTTACGTAAGATAGCTCCGGACCAAGGTCTCGACCTGGTTCTATCACAGTGACTTTTCTACCGCGTTCGATAAGAAACTCGGCTATTTCCACCCCGACAAGACCTGCGCCAATGATCACGATATTGTTTTGTAGGGGCATCCAAATTTTACTAAGTTGGGTAACCCATGAAATATTGTTGGTTATGCCAAATAGATTGGCAGACTTTACGAACAGCTGTTTCCATAATGGCAATTTAGCGACGCCGCGGTTGTCGCCGCCAAGAAGCATGGCACGCATCTCTTCACCATCGAATACAAAGGCTTGATCTTTGCCTGGGATATTAGGTGCTTCACGATTGGCGCCGATGGCAACGATGACATGGTCAGGGGCTATCGACTTTATAACGTTCTGATCACAAGTTGTATTGAGGCGGACGTCGATATTGAGTCTTTTCATTTGCTCGGTTAAATAATCAATCAGCCCACCGTTTGGACCATAGGCAAGCGTGGCGATACGTGCGGTACCACCTAGTTGTCCCGATTTTTCAAAGAGCGTCACTTTATGGCCAGCTTCAGCAAGCAGTCTGGCGCTCTCCATGCCGCCTGGGCCACCTCCAATGACAACAACATGTTTTTGACCTTCACGGGCAATAATGCCGCCCTGATATTCTCGACCCACATCGGCATTTACTGCACAGCATAGGGGTTTGTTTAGGAAGATCTGTGAAACACAGATATAACAATAGATACATGGCCTGATACTAGTTTGGTCATTAGCCGCAATTTTGTTAGGTAATTCTGGGTCTGCGATCAGCTGGCGACCTTGACCGAGTAAGTCATATAGCCCTTCGCTTATATGCTTTTCGGCGCTGTTGAGATCGATTCGACCTACCGCCATAACGGGAATATTGATTTCCCGTTTAGCCAACTTGGCAAACTCTACATACCCATTGGGTTCATGGACTAAAGGTGCTTCAGTGAAGGTAATTGATTTTGCATTATTGCCATAGGCACTAACATCAATAACATCTGCGCCAGCTGCTTCAGCAAGTTTTGCCACCGCCACAAATGTTTCTGGAGTAATGCCATTGTCTACCCGAAATTCTTTGGCATCTAATCGAACCAAAATAGGGATGTTGTTGCCAACTTCACCACGAATTGCTGTGATAACTTCGATCATTAAGCGTGCGCGATTTTCGAGCGAACCGCCATACTCATCTTCTCGCTTATTGGCCGCAGGTGAGATAAAACTTGAAAGAATGTAGCCATGGCCAGCATGTATTTCTATGGCATCAAAGCCAGAATCTAGGGCGCGTCGAGCGGCACTTTTGAACTGGGCGATAAGCACTGCAATATCGTCGAGGGTCATTACATGGTATTGCGGGCCCTTGCCGTCGGGGCCAGCCATTTTAATGAAATTCATCATCTCAGGTTTAGTGAGATAGTTCATCATATCGGTTTTAGCTTTGGTTGGTTCTGAAGGCACCCAGAGCTTGCGGCCAGCAACCGTATCCTCTTGGGATATTTTGCCACTATGGTTTAGTTGTGCAGCTATTTTACTACCATGGCGATGCACTCTATCAGTGAGTGCTTTTAGTCCGGGGATGAAACGATCTTCAGAAAAGCCGACCATGTTTGGCATTGAGCATGCCGCAGGCCAAGCGATCGATGTGGTTTCTAAAATTATTAGACCAGCGCCGCCTCTAGCTCTTGCTTCATAATAAGCTTGTATTTTGTCACCACAACTCCCATCACTTTCGGCAAAGTTAGACCCCATTGCCGCCAGCACGATGCGGTTTTTAAGGGTCATACCTTTAATGGTAAGTGGAGAATTAAGCTGCTTAAACATGGTTATGCATTCTCGCGAGATCTTAAGCCGACCAATATCATTGGTGTGGTGAGCAAGGCTGCTAAGGCTCCTGCCCAAATGCCTTTAAAGATGGCATATTCGCCTGCAGTAAAAACTTCGGCGCCAGAGAAGAAAATAAGCAATAGCAGGGTTGGCGCAAAAAATAACATGCCGATTAGGCCAAATAGAATAGCGTTTAGCCACAGTTTTTCAGGGAAGCGTTTGGCTAAAAAATACATGCCGTGGTCTGGGTGATTGTTTACATCCCAGGTAAAGGTTTTCTGTTTGCGTAATTTGACCTTTTGCAAGGGAATGATAATAAGCGCCACAATCCAAGGCAGAATAAATGCCGTAGCAAGGATGTCAACGCCAAAGCTGTGAGCCCCCCACCAAATCATATCGCCCTTGTCTTTGATCAAATACCAACAGGCCAAACCATTGAAAAAGGCGTTAGATAATCCATTTGTAGTAACTTCTCTTGTAAGGTATGTCTTGTAGTCTGATGGGAACATGGCAATACTCCTAGTTGTATATTAAATGTACTGCGACTCTGCAATGTTAAGTAGTGCATTTAAATTCGAATTTATTGACAAAATCTCTCACATATAACATCAAATAGGGAGTAGGGTCTTGCAGTATATTGGCGTTAATGTCGCAAGCTTTATGAAGCTTGTTGATTATGTAGATAGCCTCGGTTTAGATGCCGAGAAAATTGTTTGTGATGCTGGCATGTCTTTGGCCGAATTGAGTGTTCTGCCAGCTGACACTGTAGTGTCCGCGCAAAAATATTCGAAACTTTACAAATCATCTGTAAAAGCAATGCAAGACGTTCATCCCTACGTGCCATGGGCGGCGGGTTTGGGCTCTGATGCTTTTGAACTTCTTTGCCACGCCGTTGTTGGTTCAGCGACATTAGGACAGGCGCTTGACCGTGCTGTTAAATATGAAGCATTGCTTAGACCGCTCTCTGGGCGTCAGCTTTCACTGGAAAAATCACACGATAAAATCAAACTTGTCTATAAAATTGATACCGACAATGTAGCGAGTCTATTCGCACCAGAAACATGGCAGCGCGCCCAAAGCTATGAGACTGTTGCTGTGGCGTCGGGATTAGTTGTATGGCACGCATTCTCGAGTTGGCTAGTTGGGCACTCTATTATGTTGTCACGGGTAAATGTGGGGATGCCAAACATTGGTAATGCCTATACAGCAAGTCTTGAGCAAGTGTTAAAAACTGATGTATTTTTTAATGCGGCTGAAAGTTTTATTGAGTTTGATGCCTCGGTTCTCGATTACCGTATCGTTCAGAATCAAGAGTCCTTGCAAGAATTTTTAGATCTGGCGGTTTATCAACTTAGTTTAGTGGAAAAGCAGCCAAGCTCTGTTGCTGATGCAATAAAACAGTTGCTTGGTAATGACTTTAGCTCAGGTATTCCTTCTTTTACAGAAATCTCAGAGCGCCTTCATCTTTCCGAATCAAGCCTGCGTCGAAAACTTCTAAAAGAGCACACTACGTTTCAGTTAATTAAGGATGAAGTGAGGTGTGACCTTGCTAAGCAATATTTACTGGACGCCACGCTTCGAATGAACGATATCGCTGAGCGATTGGGCTTTACAGAACTGAGTTCATTTGTGCGTTCATTTAGGCATTGGGTTGGCATAACGCCTAAAGCCTATCGCGATCAATGTTTAGGCTCTGCTGAACTCAAAAGTGGTTAAAAAGTGAGCGCAGAAGTTAATAAAGTTGATGTTTTTTGTCCTATTTGGGGTTGTCTTACAGAGATAACCTATAAATGAGTCGAACTATTAATTAGGTAATGTATGTCTTGTACGCACCATTGCATCGAACATCTCGTGTATCAATATGCTTCGGCGATTGATAGAGGGGATTTTGACACGCTAGGTGCATTATTTACTCAAGGTAGCATCATTTACATGCCAGGCTCATGGCAGATTAAAGGTGCAAAAAACGTTGTTAACCATTTTACAAAAACGGTAAAGATTTATCCTGAAACGGGTACGCCATGCACAATGCATCAAGTCACTAATATTGATGTGGTGATTGATGATTCAGGTAAGCGTGCTACTGCAAATGCTGTTTTTGTGGTTCATCAAGCAGTGCCAGATGAGCCAATAAAATTGATTTGCACAGGACGATATTTTGATCGTTTTAACTTTGATGGCACACATTGGTATTTCTCAGAACGTCGAGTGATGCCTGAATATTTTGGCGATCTTTCTCAACATATTTATGAAGAGCAAGATCTATCAGTACTTAAATCAGTTTAATTGGGTTTACTTTTTATAATAAATATCTTCGTAAAGGGGAATGAATATGAAGAAAATTAATAAGGTGTTCTTTAAAACAGCTATTGTGTCATCACTTTTGATGGCTAACGCTTCAATGGCGATGTTAGAAGAAGTTATTGTGACGGCTGAAAAGCGTGAACAGAATCTTCAGGATACGCCTATTTCAATTGAGGCCTTAACGGCCGGGGCTATCGAGCGCAAGGGCATTACAGATATTAGTAGTTTGTTAAATTCTGTACCTGGCGTCCAAGGTTATGAGGCGCCATCTGCACGTGGTAACTTCAGTGTTAACCTTCGTGGTATTGGTTCTGGCAACCCTAATAGCCCTTCAACGGATCCAGCTAACGCAATTTACATTGACGGCGTTTACCTCGGTAAAGGTATTGGTAATGGTGTTGATGCCATGGATATCGAGCGTATCGAAGTTCTTCGTGGCCCACAGGGTACCCTCTATGGTCGTAACTCTACCGGTGGTGCTATCAACTTTATCACCAAAAAACCAAGCCAAGAAGCAGCTGTAAAACTCAAGGTCTCAATGGGTAATCTTGGTTATGGCGCAGCAAGTGGTCGAGTAGATGTACCGCTGTCAGAAACTTCTGCAATGTCTGTAAGTGCCTACACTCGAAATCGTGACGATCTTTATGGCAATACCAACCCTAACATGCCAGGCTTTGAAAATATCGATCGTCAAGGCTATCGCCTAGCCTTAAATTTCAATCCTTCGGATAGTATGAGTGTCGACTACACCTATTCGCATGATTCACTTGATGAACATGCGCAAATGATGGATGTGGTAGGTCTCAACCCACGTGACCCTGGAGTTGTGGGTAACTCTGGCTATCCAAATGCTGTGACAACAGATAGCGGCGAGCGTGCTGCAACTGTAGCAGCTACTGCTGCTGGCGTTCGACAATTGCAAGGTGCGGCAGCTTTTGTACCTGCCTATCAGGCCTTCTTGATGCCACAAATCAATACCTTCCTTGGTTGGGCTGATTCTTATATTGGCTGGTCGGCTGACCAATTGGCAACACGCAATCAACGCCCTGACAAAGGCAGTTCAGATGCACCTTCAACGTCGACTAACGAAGTTAGCGCGCATACTTTGACTTTGAACTGGGATTTAAACGAAAGCACTTCGTTCAAATCTATCACTTCTTTGCGTACCGCAGAAAACCTAAATACGGGTGATTTGGATGGTATGGATAACTCGCAGGTGCTCGGTGATTTGCCATTGTTAACCATCGGTGGCTTGTTATTTAACCAGGTGGTACCTGATGCTTATGGTGTGGGTGCAGCGCAAGAATTCGCTATGGCACTTAACATGATTAGCGCTATTGAAGAGCGTGGCAGTGCACCAGTTTACAACAACTGGGCGAAAACAGATCACGACCAATGGTCGCAGGAATTCCAAATCGTAGGCAGTTCTCCAACCTTGGATTACGTTGTTGGTTTGTTCTTCTATGATGATGAAACGCAATTCCGTAACCACCGCATAGCGTCTTTCCCATTGGCGACGTCTGACACTTCATCATACGATGTTGATAGCAAAGCATCTTCACTCTTCGGTCAGGCGACCTGGAGACAGTCTGAAGATTCGCCGCTATCAGTAACAGCGGGTTTACGTTATACCAAAGAAACCAAAGGTATTACCTATCTATGGAAAGGTTATAACTCTGACTTTGTATCACGTTTCTTCCCTTATTTGATGACAGGTCGTGCTGCACAATACGACGTGGCTGATAACTATGTGACAAATGAAATGTCTATGGATTTGCCAGAGCGTGCAGGTATCTATGGTCGAAAGTTTGAGCAAGATTTTAATAACTTGTCGGGTCGTTTAACGTTGCAATATGCGCTGGATGACGATTCAAATGTTTACGCAACGTACTCTACGGGTTACCGCAGCGGTGGCTTCAATGGTGACTTCTTCGATACAGAAAATGATACCGCTGATGCGTTCGATGAAGAAGAAATCAAGAACTTTGAGATTGGTTATAAATCAACTTTCTGGGATGGCCGGGCGCAGTTTAATGGTGCATTGTTTGCCTATGATTACACCAATTTGCAAGTTTCAAGCGTCCTAGCTAAAGGTAATACTGTAACTAGTGCGATTGGTAACGCAGGTGAGACTAGCCGTGAGGGTGGTGAGTTATCGTTGTTGGTTAGCCCAACTGATGATTTGCTGTTGTCATTGGCTTATACATTCATCGACGGTACCTTCGACAAGTTCCCAGATGTTGTGGCGGGTAACAATGTGTTGGATATGGGACCAATTGTTGAGCGTGGTATGTCACCCAAGAACCAGGTTAATGCTGGTTTGAATTGGACAGCCGTCCGTACTACCAAAGGTCAATTAGACTGGTCGATTGATGCGTCATACCAGAGTGAAACCTACTCAATGCCTTCATCGACAGGTGTCTATAAAGACGCAACCGGTGCAGCAACATTGCCTGTGGCCTTCCAGTTAGTGCCTAACCAAGCAAGAACGTTAGTAAATACTCGCTTGTCTTGGGAGCAAGAGATGGAGAGTGGTAACACTTTCACCTTCTCGATCTGGGGTAATAACATTACCGATGAAGAATACCGTACTTTCGGCTTCAACTATGGTCCTGCGCTTGGTTTGAACTTGCATAACTACGGTGCACCTCGTACCTACGGTATGGATATTGCGGTTCAGTTCTAAGAGCTCAGCAATAAAAAAGCCCGCTTAATGCGGGCTTTTTTTTAACAGTATTTTTTAAATATGATCAGGTCTAAACATGGCATCATGGCCACCGTCGATAAAGAGTACTGAGCCACTAATAAAGCTGCTTTGTTCACTCAATAAAAAGTCGACTGCGTTGGCAATATCTTCAGGGAGGCCGGGTCGGCCTACAGGAATTGAAGCTACAAATTTCTTAATCGCTTCTCCATAGCGTTCATCTTGAGCGACTGCTTGAGTTAAAGGGGTCTCGATATAGCCAGGTGCGACAGCATTAATATTAATTCCACGCCTTGCAAGACCAGGAGTTTGACGGCGCATCCATTTTGCAATGGCTTGTTTGCTGCCGCTATAACAGTCGTGACCAGATAGACTATCGAGAATCCCATCGATGGCTTGCCAATCATTATCAAGTAAAGCGCTAATCAATGCAGGAGAAGTACATTGTGGGGCAGAATTCGAAGATACCGTAATAATACGCCCCCCTTGGCTCATATTGCCTACTAGGCCATTGATGATGTCTACGCTGCCTAGATAATTAATCTCGAGAAGTTTACGTTTATCGGGAAAATGCGATGCAACACCGGCACAGGTAATGATCCCATCGATATGGGGATATTGTTTTGCAATGGTTTCTATCGCTTCGGCGGTTGCCTTGCGATCAGAGAGATCCACGCAATAATCGGCATCTTTGATATCGATAACCGCGAGTGTGTGACCTGCGTTGACAAGACGTTTGCGAATTTCGGCACCAATTCCAGTGGCACCACCTGTCATAATATATGTCGCCATTAGTGTTTTCCTGATTGCTGCATTTTTTCTTCGATAGCGCTGCCAGGCAGGGCCTGCATGCCACCATCAATTTCAAGTACCTTGCCTGATACGAATTTGCTTGCATCACTGGCCAAATAAAGGGCGCCCAAGGCTATATCTTCGGGGTCGCCCATAGTCTGTAATGGGATCCAGCGTACTGTCGCCTCATACATCTCAGGATTCTGCTTGATGAAGGCGGTGCTCGGCGTATCTATCGCACCCGGTGCGATAGCATTAACGCGTATTTTGGGGGCTAATTCATAGGATAGGATCTTAGTCATTTGGTTAACGCCGGCTTTTGCTGCGCCGTAGGCGGCAAAACGCTTGTCTACCATCCAGCTTAGCGCTGAAGATACATTAACAATATTGCCGGCTTTGCTTTGCTGGAGTAAAGGTAACATCAGATGAGTTAAGGTATATGTTGACGTGAGGTTGATGTCGATAGTATCGAGAAAACGGCGTCTATCAACAGACTTGAGCGAACCATAACCTTGACCGGGTGCGCCAGCATTATTGACTAGGATGTCGAGCTTACCAATTTCATTGGTCATGTATTCTTGAAGCGCTTTGAGTTGTTGCTCGTCGGTCACATCGCAGCTAAAAGTATAAGCGTTTACGCCAAAAGACCTTGCCTCTTCAGCGACGCGGTCAAGATCTGTTTGGTTTCTAGAAACACAAATAACATCGGCACCCATTTGCGCAAATACCTTGCAAATTGAAGCGCCAATTCCTTTTCCTGCACCCGTAATAAGCGCAGTTTTACCTTGTAAACCGAATCTATCTAATATCATTTTTCTTTCCGTATTTTATCGAAGTCGAAGATCGTTTTTCACAAGGTGCAACGATCCATCTTTTGAACAGAGTAACGAGCTTTTTGGTCTGCGTCATAACCTATTTAGGGTATATAAAAAACGATGAATTTTTTCGTCATTTAGCCCTTTTACGGCATACTAACTTGGTGTGAAACATAGGATAGAATTATGTTGTTGAAAGACAAAGTTGCGCTAGTAACAGGCGCAGGCGTTGGGATCGGTAGAGCTATCGCGCTAACCTGTGCCAGAGAGGGTGCGAGTGTTGTTGTTGCCGATTTTAATGAGGTTACAGGCGCAGAAACTGTTGCTCTTATTGAGTCACAGGGTGGTCGTGGGGCATTTATAAAAGCCGATGTTAGCAATGAAGATGCCGTAGCTAGTATGGTAGATTTTGCCGTTGCTACCTATGGCGGTTTACATGTCGCCTGTAATAGTGCGGCGGTGAGCAAAGGTTCAGGGCCTATTCACGAGTTCAGCAAAGAGATTTTTGATAATACCCTTGATATGTGTCTCACCAACACTTGGCTTTGCCAGAAATACGAGGTCAAACATATGCTTGCCAATGGCGGTGGCAATATTGTTAATATTTCTTCTAATGCATCTTTGCGGGGGCAGCCATACAACACAGCCTACGCCGCAGCAAAAGCGGGTGTGAATTTGTTAACTAAGAGTTCAGCCGCTGAATACGGCAGCAAAAATATCCGAATTAATGCTGTCTCCCCCGGTGTTATTCGAACCCCCGGGGTTGAAAAATATTTTGAAGAGCAGCCAAAGATTGCTGAAGGCCTCAAGCGTGCAGCGGTGATGAATCGCATTGGCGAGCCTCAAGAAATTGCTGAAGCTGTAGTCTTTTTACTGTCTGATAACGCATCATTTATCACCGGTCAAATTTTGTCGGTCGATGGTGGACAGTCAGTTCGATAATTTGAAAGGAGAACATTCATGTTAATTGCAAGTGATAAGCCACGTATTCCATTGCCCATGCCATCAGGATGGTTCCATGTACTCTATTCTCATGAATTAGCAGTAGGTGAGTCAAAGCCAATAACCTATTTTGGGCAAGAGCTTGTCGTCTTTAGAACTGAGTCTGGCCAAGCCAAAGTTGTCGATGCTTATTGCCCTCACATGGGCGCGCATCTTGGCTATGGCATTCGCGATAATGCAGGAAAAGGTTCATCGGTAGTAGGCGAGAGTATTGTCTGTCCATTCCATGGTTGGGCGTTTAACGGTGAAGGTCAATGTACCGATGTGCCCTATGCTAAGAATTTACCTCCTAAAGTAGCTCGTGGTGAGCAAGTTTTAGGCTGCTGGCAGGTACGAGAAATTAATCAAACCATTTTGGTGTGGTACCACCCTCATAAAGCCCCACCAAGTTTTGAACCTGAAATTATCCCAGAAGCTCAAGCGGATAATGCCGATTGGGGTGACTTTACTATCCACCG
>JALRIU010000165.1 GCA_023255355.1 Pseudomonadales bacterium
ATTGTTTGCGATGAATGTAGCATTAATATGCCACTTACCCAAGCGACTTTAGTCGAAAATTAAGGCTCTATTTTTTGCGCATCCGGCTGCCGACGTAAATACAAAGTCATCAAAAGGCCTAAAAGAACAGAAACTGCGGCCAAGTATAATCCAGCGTCATAACTACCAGATATTTGCGCAAGTACCCCAGTAATCGCTGGAGCAAAAATTTGCGCCAAACCATAGCAGAGCGTCATCACCCCCATCATCTTTGCAGGTCTGGTCGGGTAATATTTTCCCGCCAGCGTTAAGACTAGACTTACCAATCCTACAAATGACGCGCCAAAAAGCATTGCACTGAGTACGGCTAACCCAAATGGCAACTCAAATACAGGCAGAATTGCAGCAATAAATTGTAGAAAAAATGCTATCGCCATGGCGCTAAAAACCCCAAAGCGACGAGCGACCCTATCCCAAAGAATTGTCGCTGGTGTTGCCGCCAATCCTAAAAACATAAATGCCCAAGTGCCACCACTCTGAATACCAGGCATTCTATCAATAATAGCGACGATGAATGTTGCACTGACAACATAACCAATACCCGCGCAAAAATAGGCAAGCATGAAGATGCGTAAAAAAAACTTCCCAGGTGGATTATCTGCTAAACGTTTACCACCAGTAGATACTGCGCTATCACTTGAGGCTGGCAACCAGCGCCATGCAGGGATCGAAATCAAAAATGCCAACAACGTAAATCCATACCATTGCTGAGACCAATCAAAGTGATACTGGGTAATTTCCACAAAAGCTGCCACCATAGCAATACCAAGGCCGATACCGCTAAAGTGCACGCCTAATTCGCTGCGCAAATCATGCCGTAACAACCAATTGAGCACTAATGCTGAAGCCAATAACATCCCGCCTGCAGCTGCAATACCCGCTAAAAATCTCGATAATGCCATCCACCAAAAGTTATCACTTACCGCCATAATGAGGGTCGTCAAAATGGCGACTAACAAGGCTAAACGATAGAGTTTATCTTTAAGATGAATGGATGTAATTTTAGCGGCAATTAATGCCCCGAGCAGATAACCCACATAATTTATAGATGCTAGCCAACCGCCTTCGGCAATGCCCAAATTCGCATGCTTCTGCAAAACCGGTAACATAGGTGTATAAGCAAAGCGCCCGATACCTACGGTAAGTAGCATGCTTAAGACCCCAGCCAACATAACTAGCCAGCGCTGCCTATAAATTTCCATAACTTGGTGTCCTGTATTTTGGAGAGTATTCTATGACTTAGTTGTTATAATGTCGTTCGATTTACACATATATCGCATATTGAAAAGCTTAGATAAGCAATGCTAAGGTTATCTGGATAAATAAGTGGAAACTCATAATGGATCGCCACACACACTGGAAAAACGTATATGACCAAAAAGATCATACCCGCGTAAGCTGGTATCAAGCTGATTGTGCAGATGCATTGGCACAGATCAAACTACTTAATTTACCCAAGAATGCAACAATTATCGATATTGGTGGCGGCGCCTCTAGACTTGTTGATAGTTTATTAAACGAAGGATTTAAAGCATTAACGGTACTCGATATTGCCGAAAAATCCTTAAAGATTGCCCAACATCGCCTAGCCCAAAACGCGGCTCAAATACATTGGATTTGTGCTGATATCACTCAAACTGTACTTCTTGAGCGCTACGACCTCTGGCACGACAGGGCGGCATTTCACTTTTTGACAAATCCAGAAGACCAGCAACGCTATCTAACTGCACTTCGTGAACATCTAAATCCGGGAGCATATGTGATGCTTGCCACCTTTGCCAAAGGTGGCCCCGAAAAATGTAGTGATCTCATAGTAGAACAGTACGATGCGGCAAAGATGAAAAAGACGTTAGGTCCTAAGTTTGAATTGCTAACAAGTTATCAAACCCATCATGAGACCCCAGGTGGGTCGTCACAATTATTTCAGCATTGCATTTTTAAGTTTAACGGCTAAAGCTTCTAACTTAAAAAGATTAATGGCCTTGCGTTTTATGTCGGGCAAATTCCATTAATGCCCACAAAACATTCCCAGAACTGACTTGTCCAACCAACTTGCCATCAGAGATTACAGGGCGACGACGCTGCTTGGTTTGCAACATTGATTCAGCCACTTCTACGATACCATCACTGGGATGGCAGATATTTGGATTAGCCGTCATGTAATCAGAAACCAAACCGCTATCTGGTTCACCATTGTTATAAATGGCCGTCAAAATCGCTTTTAAACAATCAATTTCTGAAATTACGCCGACGACATCACCTTTGGAATCTACAACAGTTAACCCGGTAAGTTTATATTCCAATATAAGCGCTACCGCCTCACCGATATTTCTTTCAGCGTTAATGGTTATAGGGGATCTGTGCATGCAATTTTCGATATTTTGTGGTTTTGTCATTATGTTTCTCCTAAAAACTACCTTGAATATAGCAGCAAGTAGAAGGATGTGAAATACTGATTTAGTCAAAGTAAAAGAATCCGCACTTATGTCAAATTCTATTGAAATTTCTATCCCAAATTGCATTGATCAATTTGCTGAACACTATAGCCCTTCGCCGCATGACGAGGACAAAATGCGCTTTGTAATTGCCGCGTCAGAAGCTTCGCTTAAGTGGGGACTAGGCGGCCCATTTGCAGCAGCGATATTCAGATTAGATAACCATCAATTAGTATCTGCCGGGGTAAACCTGATTATCAATCAGGGGCTCTCCATCCTACACGCAGAGGTTGTTGCTATCATGCGCGCTCAACGACTACTGGGTACATATGACCTTGGAGATGGCAAGCTACCACCAATGGCGCTTGTGACATCCACGGAACCCTGCACAATGTGCTTAGGCGCAACACATTGGAGTGGCATCAGCAAGGTTGTTAGCGGTGCCACCGATGCAGATGCAAATAGCATTGGCTTTGACGAGGGCCCAAAACCTGATGACTGGGCAAAAGCTCTTAGGGAAAGAGGTATCGAGGTTAAAACGGAAGTACTGCGAGGTGCAGCTATCGACGTGCTGAAAAAGTACCAGACATTGGGTGGCAATATTTATAACAGTTTGCGCAACACTCAGTAGTTTGCGACGACCTCACCATCCACGAATACCAGTATTTCATTAGGCTGCATTTCATTCCATCGTTCATTGACTGTTAACGGCTCAGTGGCTATCACTGATACGACATCGTTTGGACTCGTCTCTTGCCCAAAATCAACCGACATTTCGATATCTTTGAGCGTTGCTTCTCCAAACGGCGCTCGGCGAGTGATCCAATGCAAACGATTTGAGCAGTGAACAATTAGAGCATCACCGTTGCTAAGCATGAAATTACTAACACCCATTTGATGCAAGCGCTTCGCAAAACTAGCTACCAACGCCCATAAGTCCGACATATCTTTGGGTGCACCAGCAAACGTCTCGTCAATAACACCTAGCATCCAACAAAAAATATGTTCACTGTCTGTACTCCCCACAGGTTTAAAACGCCCGAGCGGGAGCTCCAAATAACACTGATCTTTAAGCTGACCGTTATGTGCAAAGCACCAGTATTGCCCCCATAATTCGCGACTGTATGGATGGGTATTTTCTAAGGCAACGTCTCCAACGTTTGCCTGTCGGATATGACTAATGACTGTTTTGCTTCGAATCGCATGTAGCGTTACTAACTTGGCAACTTCTGATTCTGCACTAGGATTAGGGTCTTTGAATTCCTGAATACCTTTGCCTCGATAAAAAACAATACCCCACCCGTCACGGTGTATATCGGTTCCGCCACCGCGTTGCACCAAACCAGTAAAACTAAAACGCGCATCTGTCGGAACGTTAGCCGACATACCCATAAGCTGACACATAAATATCCTCGATTGTTAGCGTCATAATACCTTGACGAGAACTATTAAGCATCTCACACTGTCAAAAAAGGAGGTGAGTATGTTAAACCCAAAAGATACTGCTCTCATCGTTGTTGATGTTCAGGGTAAACTTGCTGAGATGATGGCGGACAAGTCGTCACTATTTACCAATATTGAACGTATGGTGTTAGCCGCGAAACAATTATCATTGCCCATACTATGGGCAGAGCAACTTCCACAAAAGCTTGGGCCAACGATCAGCGTGATCAGCCAGCATTTAGAAGACATTACCCCAATTACCAAATCGAGCTTTAGCTGTACAGGTAATGTCGAATTCATGGAACAGCTTGCCGCGGTTAATAAAAAACAATTACTGATCGTGGGTATAGAAGCACATATTTGCGTTATGCAGACAGTTCTATCACTGCTGACATTAGACTACCAAGTACACTTGGTATGTGACGCAATAAGTGCACGCAATCCCGCTAATAAAGAATTAGCTATTAAACGCTGCGGTAAGGCAGGTGCAGTGTTAAGTGGTGTTGAAATGGCACTATTTGAACTTATGCAGCATGCAGAACATTCTGAATTTAAGTTTATCCAACAGCTTATCAAGTAACAGTTAAGCTACTTTTTAAATTTAGCTAAATATGGATCCAGACGAGCCGCAAAACTTGAGGGTTCAATGGGTTTTAATAGAATTTCTTCTACGCCTTGCTCATACCATCTTTGTAATAGCTCTTTATCACTCGAACCGGACACCAGCAAAGTAGGCAAACTTTTCCATTTAGGGTTTTTACGAATAGTTTTCAACGCATCTAAACCATTCATGATTGGCATATACATATCCATCAACATAAGATCGCAATGATCTAATGTTTCTAACATCTCAATCGCCTCGCGACCATCAAAGGCAACATGAACATTGAGGTCAAAACCTTTTAAAAGTGTCTGTAATAACCTAATGTTATTTATATCGTCTTCGACAATAAGTACTTGTCCCTTACTATCGTCAATAGCAACCTGAGCTCGTCCTGTGGAGGGTTGCGACGAGGCTTGATGCACAGCAACTTCGGTATGTGCAACTTTGGCAAAATCTAAAGGGATCTGAATATGGAACTGAGAACCTCGATTACTATCCGATTCAGCATGTATATCACCGTCCATCAGAATGACAAATTGGTTCACAAGAGCTAATCCTAAACCCGCACCCTCAAATGCTCGCGAGTATGACATATCATCTTGGGTGAAAGGTGATAGAAAATAATCAAGTTTATCAATATCAAAACCAATCCCAGTATCTGCCACTATGATATTCAATTGGAGCTGTTGATCGTTTAATTGTTCTTCGTAAATATTGACGGAAACTCTTCCCTCATGGGTATATTTGATCGCGTTGTCACATAAGTGAAATAAGATCTCAGAAATACGCTCGCCGTCTGCAAAAACCCATGATCGCTCAATATTTATGTCGTAACTAAATCGCAAACCCTTTTCGCCTGCCCGATGCATCAGGTTTTGGATGATGTCATTAAAAATATCAACTAGATTGACATCTTGACGATTCAATTCAAATTCTTTTGATTCAATACGAGAGATATTAAGAATATTTTCAGCGAGGCTTATTAAGCGCATGTTACTGTCACTAGCAATCTGAACAAGATGCCTCGCCTTCTCATCAAGTCCTTGATGGACTAATAACAACTGCAACATACCATGTAGGCCATTGAGGGGGGTTCGAATTTCATGGCTCATATTAGACAAGAAGATCGACTTAAAATTATTCGCCATGTCTGATTCGTGCTTAGCTTGAAGCACTTTTTTATTTAAACCGTGAACATTTTCAATGAGGTCCGCTAAACGCTTATCAACGAATTGCTTTTGACTTTGATGGATAAATAAAACATAACCCGTATAAACTAACTGAAGAATAATATGGAGTGCACCAACCCAAGCCAGCGTTAAATCTTGTTGAGTAAGGGATGCTAGCCAATCACTATTTCGAGCAAACCACAACACGATCAAATTGAAACTTACGAGGGTAAACGCCAATATCATCAATCTTGTGTTATTCAACACACTAATGGCGAACAAAATTACTAAATACCAAGCAATAGAAGGGTGCAGAAGTCCACCGGCAGAAGCATTTGCGACCATGCACGAAATATACATGCCAGCCAACACAAGAAGTTTGGCATGCTCTACATAGCGATCGTAGCTATTAAGTGACCACGCAACAATAAATAATATGGAGCAAAATAACATTGTCGAAAACAGCGAAAAATAACTAAAAAAAGCAAAACCAACGGTCGCTGTAACCGCGGCACTGGCAAGATATATTTGGCCAAATTTTTTGCGGTTTTTGGCGTTCAGTCGCGCTAGCTCTTGAGATATTTTCATTTGATTCAACTATTTTTTATTTTATGTAGCGGTGAACTCACCGCTAATGACATATGTTTTGGTAGAGAATTTTGAAACTGTTTTATTCTATCAACGGTCTTTTGAGTAAAAACATGCCCCTCTGGCAGCAGCAGCATCTTATTCTCAGTGAGTATATCTTGCTGCAAAATCATACCTGGCTCAAGCTTATCTATCGTCATATTTGTTTCTTTAGGCGTGGTATCGAGCAAAATGGGGTGATCAATAACTAAATTAACCACTTCAGGCGAATATCGATTGCCTTTGTGTTTAATAAGTTCAACTAGCGCTTTTTTAGGTGTCAAACTCAATTCGCTATAACGACCATCTAACATCCTTTGGTAATCCCTAGCTATTGCAATAATCTGGGCTCCTAATGAAGGTACTTCCTCATCTAGCATAGGGATAAAACTTCTATATTGCTCTCGCAAAATTATAGCAACGCTATTCAAATGCGGCGCCGGCGCTAATATTAAATTCGCAAAGTAAACTTGCCGCTTAAAATCTTTCAGTTGCGCTGCATTCATGCTGGCATAGGGAATTTTGACTAAGTCACTCGATAATCCGATAAACCCCAGTTCACACATCAACCCGGCAAGGCCAACATCGTTTATAAATTCAACATTTGGATCTAACTCAGTGGCTATTCTGCGCGAAATTTTAGCGACTTTTTTAGCAAAGTCACCGTCGATGTTAGGGTGCGCACTCATCATATTGAAAAGTACATTTAAATTAGCGGAGTAGGTACCCTCAAGTTTTAATAATGCCGCGCGAATTTGTTTGGTCCGCAAATTCACCTTTTCTTCTAGATTTGAATTCGCGTCTTCTAACTGGGCATTTTGAATGCGAATTTGCTCGTTTAGACGTTCGTTTTCAAAAATGACTTCGGCGTGATTAATGCCTCGACTAACCACATTAACAAGCTGTTCTGTATCCCAAGGTTTTTGCAAAAAAGCACTTATCCCCCCCCGATTAACAACCTCTAAAGTTGCATCCATATCAGCAAAGCCTGTCAAAACTATCCTGTAAGCACTGGGTTGAATATTAAACACTTCAGCTAAAAAATCTTGACCCATCATGTTAGGCATACGCATATCAGAGATGACGACATGCACACGATTGACGAGCAGAAACTCCAGTGCATCACGTGCATCTAAAAAAGTTTCGACATGTATTTTTTGACGAGCAAAAACCCTAGCGATAGAGTCCAGAATAGGTTTTTCATCATCAACGACAACGATGGTAGGAAGGTTGATTTCTGCCAAACAAAAAATTCCTTTAATAATGAAACAAATATAGTCTAGGTTGGCTAAATTTTCATTTAAATTCAGTTACTATTCAGGGTGTATCGGCCACAATGAGTTTTTTTAAATATTAGGAGACCGTTATGCTTAAACCTATGATCTCAACCTTTTTGATTACTGCTTCATTACTAAGCGGCTGCAGTACTGTCGACCCTTATACAGGCGACCGAAAAACCAGTCAAGCTACCCAGCGAGGGGCTATTGGGGCGATAACCGGAGCAGTCCTTGGCGCTGTTGTGAGTGGCGGTAGTCGCAATGGTACGGTAAAAGGAGCAGCAGCAGGTGCCCTTATCGGTGCCGGTGTTGGGCACTATATGGATCAGCAAGAAAGCGAATTACGTGCAAGACTTGCTGAGACGGGTGTGGGTATTGAACGAGAGGCTAATAATATTCGGCTGATTATGCCTTCTAATATTACTTTTGATGTCGATCGCTATGATATTAAATCCGACTTTTACCGCACATTGGAAGATGTCGCACTTGTTCTTCGAGAATATAATAAGACCTTCATTAATGTTTATGGCCATACCGACGCAACCGGTGGCGCAGAATACAATCAGGTGCTGAGCGAAAAACGCGCTAACGCTGTGGCAGACTTTTTAAGTGCTAATGGTATCAATAACAACCGACTAGCTAGCTATGGATATGGTGAACAATATCCACTTGTAACTAATGATAGTATTGAAGGTAGGGCAACAAACAGGCGGGTAGAAATAGAATTACAACCAAGAGAGGGTTAGCCACATCCATGTGGCACTGCGTCCATGCAGATCCCGCATCCATGCGGTGGGTTATTCCTTTAAATCCGTTGGTGTATGTATTACAGCTCACTAACCGAGTTCTCGCAATAATTCTTTAGTATTAGCCCGATAGTATTAGTCAAAGAAAAAATGAGACATTTTATGAACTTTTGGGAAGAAAAATACCAACAAAATGAAACCGGCTGGGAGCGAGGTCATATCAATCCAGCCTTTCACCACTGGGATCAATTTGAACATATGACGCCAGGCAGGGTCTTGATTCCAGGTTGTGGGCGCTCACCCGAAGTGGCCGAGTTCGCTAAATTAGGTTGGCAAGTTACTGCAGTAGATATGGCCGCCTCCGCGATTGACTATCAACACAATGCCTGCGCAGAGCAGACGAACAAAGTGAAGCTCATTGAAACGGATCTACTTAACTGGCAACCTAGCGAGCTGTTTGATCTTGTCTACGAGCAAACCTGCTTGTGCGCCCTTGCGCCAGAATTATGGGCCAAATACGAAGCCTGTTTAGCAAGTTGGGTAAAACCTGGCGGTACCGTTGCAGCGCTGTTTATGCAAACAGGTAACGCAGGAGGACCTCCCTACCACTGTGATTTAGACGCAATGGCGGCACTGTTTCACAATGACCATTGGGATTGGCCACAACAAGAGCCGGTCGTTTCTGAGCATCCGCGCGGTATTCATGAACTGGGTTTTTGTTTGACTAGAAAATAGCCATTATAGGCTAAGTAGCATTCTAATCATTCAATGCCCACCCAAGACGCAGGTAGTAGATCTTTATGCTCAATATTGTAAAACCCCGGAATTGGTAATCCATTTAGACTCAAAACCTGGCTCTGCAGACGCTTAATTTCTTTTATTTTACAGGTAAGCTAACACTAGGTATGTTGCTGATTTACGGTATAATGAGCGTTTTCTCATAGGAACGCATTATGGCGGGCACTGACAATAAAACGTCTACAACTGGCACCTCAGGCAAAGTGGGATTTGTTAGTCTTGGCTGCCCAAAGGCACTCGTTGATTCTGAACGCATTTTGACCGAGCTTAAATTGGGCGGCTACGGTGTAGTCGATTCCTACAGCGACGCCGATGTTGTGGTCGTCAATACCTGCGGTTTTATCGAAGGCGCTAAAAAAGAATCTTTAGATGCCATCCGTGAAGCCATGGCAGAAAATGGCAAGGTAATTGTGACTGGTTGTATGGGCAAGGGAAGCGACGCGGATATGATCCGTGAACAGGCCCCAGACGTGCTTAGTATTTCAGGCCCAGCCGACTATCAAACTGTGGTTAGTGCTGTTCAATCGTTCGTACCAATTAGCAACAAAGCACCACTGCCAGGTGAGGCTGTTCCGCCCCAAGGGATTAAATTAACCCCTGGTCACTACGCTTATCTTAAAATTTCTGAGGGCTGCAACCACAGTTGTACCTTCTGTATTATTCCCGATATGCGCGGCAAGCTTGTTAGCCGACCTATTTCAGACGTTGTCGCCGAGGCCAAAAAGCTTGTCGAAAACGGTGTTAGAGAAATTCTGGTGATATCTCAGGATACCAGTGCCTACGGTATCGATACCAAATATAAATTAGATTTTGTCGATGGTGTGGCACTGGAAACGCGCGTTCAAGATTTAGCCGAAGCACTAAGTGACTTAGATGTGTGGGTACGTCTGCATTATGTCTACCCTTATCCCCATGTCGACAAATTAATTCCGTTGATGGCCGAGCGAAAGATACTGCCCTATCTGGATATTCCTTTCCAGCATGCTAGCCCTAGAGTGTTAGCAGCCATGAAGCGTCCCGCACACTCAGAGAAAGTGCTTGAACGCGTAAAAAAATGGCGTGAAATCTGCCCCGATTTGACCATCCGTTCTACCTTTATTGTAGGGTTTCCCGGAGAAACCGAAGAAGACTTTGAAATATTATTAGACTTTCTACGTGAAGCTCAGCTAGATCGTGTAGGTTGTTTTAAATATTCGCCAGTCGAGGGTGCCAGAGCAAATAAACTTGCCGATCATGTGCCAGATGACGTTGCCCAAGACCGCTGGGAAAGGTTCATGGCCTTACAACAGGAAATTTCATTCCAACGTTTGCAATCTAAAATTGGTGAAATTATCCCTGTAATTATTGATGAGGTCGACGAAGAAGGTGCTATTGGCCGCTCACCGGCAGACGCCCCTGAAATTGATGGTGCTGTCTATCTCAACGATGAGTTTGACGTCAAACCTGGCGATATTGTTGCCGTCATGATTGAACACGCTGATGAATATGATCTTTGGGGACATGTCGTCTCTTTGTCATGAATCTCTGCTTAATAACTGCAGCGGATTACGTTGCCAAAAACCAAGTTGTTTTAAAAGGCCAAAGATTCAAGCATATCATTGAGGTATTAGGTTGCGATGAAGGGGATAGTTTTGCTGCTGGTTTAGTCGATGGCAAAATGGGTAGGGCTGAGATTGTCGCCATTGGCCATGATGAAATGCTCTGTCAGGTTGACTTAAATTCACCACCACCTGCCAAACTCCCATTAACACTAATACTTGCCCTACCTCGACCCAAAATGCTCAAACGCATTCTAAGAACCGTTGCCGAACTGGGTGTTACTCGCCTCGTTTTACTCAACACTTGGAAGGTCGAAAAAAGCTATTGGCAAACCCCTTTTCTAGCTGATGATATTGTTACCGAGCAGTTTATGTTGGGACTTGAGCAGGCCAAGGATACCGTTTTACCTGAGCTTATAATTGCCAAACGATTTAAACCTTTTGTGGAAGATGAGTTACCCTCGCTGATAAAAAACAGCAAAGCAAGAATTGCTCATCCAGGTCAAGGCAATAGCTGCCCAATTGCAACCAACGAACCTACTAGTTTGGCGATTGGTCCAGAGGGCGGATTCACGGATTATGAAGTCGATAAATTAATCGCCGTAGGATTTGAACCCTTTAACGTGGGGAATCGTATTTTAAGAGTTGAAACAGCGGTTACCGCCTGTATCGCCAAATTATTTAATTAAGGAGAATGCGATGAGATCGCGCCCCTGGCTCAGTGTTTTTATATTTTGTTTTTTGGTCGTCGCGGGCCTCGCTATCTCTAAGTATTTTCAGATCTCGGCGTTGATCGCCTATGCTGAATCCTTCCCTCCCGAAAACCAAAGTATCAGTACAACAATCGTTGGCACTGGCGATTATCAGTCTAGCCAAATGATTAGTGCCGAAGTTATAGCGCCAAATGATATGAATTTTGTTGCCGAAGTGGCAGGCAGAATTGCCTCTATCAACGTTCTACCCGGGCAAATTATTGAGGCAAACAGCACGTTACTTAGCCTTGATCACAGTGAAGAACTGGCAAAGTTGAATGCAGCCAGAGCCAATCTAAGACTTGCTGACATTTCTTTAAAACGCAGTCGTACACTTAATGACAAATCATTGAACTCACAAGAGCAGGTAGATATTTTTGCCGCCCAACGTGACGCCGCTTTGGCTGAGATCGACTATTTAAATGCCATGATTCGCAAGAAAACAATCATTAGCCCAATTGGCGGACGCGTTGGATTACATCAACTCAATGCAGGTGAATACGTTAATGCTGGCCAGATAGTCATGCGTGTTGTGGATCAATCTGGCCAATTATGGATTGATTTTGAGTTACCGCAAACTTTACCAGAACCAACGAACGGGGCGTTCCTTGAGATATTTGATAGCCAAAATAACTTTTTAGGAAATGCCCAAGTTATCGCAACAGATGCTTGGATTAAAGTATCGAATGGTAACAAAAGAATTCGTTTAACTTACGATAATAGCTTTAACAAAATATCTGCCGGTGCTTATCTCAAAGTTAAAGTCCCTACAGGTAAGCTAGAGCAAGTGCTGGTAGTGCCAACGACTTCGGTTCGCAGAGATATCAATGGCGCTTTTGTCTATGCTGTTGTCAATACTGAAAGCGGTGCATTTTTACCTCACCGTGCCGCGGCAAAGCGCGTTGAAATTCTGGCACAAAGAGCAAACAATTTTTTGATTAAAGGTGATATTAGCCAAGGCGATGTCATTGCAACTTTAGGGGCCTTTAAACTCAAAGACGAGATATTCGTTAACGCCTCTGGCATTTCAGGAGAATAACCGTGTCCACTGCAAATGCTTCAGAACAGCGCAGTTGGGCAGATATATTTGTCGTTAAACCTGTCCTTGCCATTATTATTTCATTAATCCTCATTTTGGTTGGGCTGAGATCTGCCATCACTTTACCTGTCACACAATTTCCCTATATAGAAAGCAGTTCATTGGTTATTACCACACCCTACCCGGGTGCCTCGGCGAGTACCGTAGAAGGTTTTATCACCGAACCCATTGAACGAGTGGTTTCAAATATTCCAGGGGTTGATTATGTTGAATCTAGAACACTTTCAGGCCTAAGTACGGTAACAGCATATTTACATCTAAACGTTGATAGTAATGATGCACTATCAGAATTATCGACTCGTTTAAGTCAAATTCGTTTTGAGCTCCCCCAAGGTGCAGAAGACCCTGCCGTTGAGGTTATGCGAGCCAGTTCTGCCTACGCTACCATGTATTTGTCTTTTGATGTCGTTGACGGACTATCGAAAAGCGAAATGACTGATTATCTCAAACGTGAGATCAATCCGCGCTTGAACGCGGTAAAAGGTGTCCAAAAAGCGCTCATTGAGGGCGGCACAGACCCCTCCATGCGAATCTGGCTTGATCCCGATAAATTGGCTATGTTCAAAGTAAGTGCTCGAGATATTCAGGCTGCTCTCTATAGTAATAATGTCATTTCTACACTTGGCTATAGCAAGAATCAACAACAGCAGATAGATCTATTAAGCTCAACTAATCTCCGCAGTGCAGATGAGTTTAAACGTATTGTGGTTAAGCGCATCGATGGCATCGATATTCGCCTAGGCGACATTGCTGATGTCGAGCTAAGTGGTACAGAGCCCAGTTTTCTATCTCGCATGAATGGTAAAGAGACAGTTTTTGCTAGCATTTGGTCGCTACCCAATGCTAATGAAATCGAAGTGTCTGACAATATGAAGAAAGAGCTTGAAAGCTTGAGCCAATCAATTAAGTACGGCATTAATATTGATATAGCCTACGATGCAACAGACTATATGCGGTCGGCTCTGAATGAAATTTTTATCACTTTGATTGAGACCATTTTACTGGTCAGCATCGTGGTAATTTTGTTGATGGGTTCTTTTCGAACAGCATTGGTTCCATTGGTCGCCATCCCAGTATCTTTGCTAGGTGCTACCGCGTTAATTTATCTGATGGGGTTCACGCTTAACATTTTAACTATCTTGGCCATCGTATTATCCGTAGGTTTGGTCGTCGACGATGCCATTGTAGTGGTCGAGAACGTATCGCGTTTTATGCGCCAGGGTATGTCGCGGCGTGAAGCTGCCCTAAAAAGTTCGCGCCAGTTGTTGTCACCGATTATCAGTATGACGATCACACTAGCGACGGTTTATGCACCAATCGCCTTACTCACAGGATTAACCGGCGTTCTATTTAAAGAATTTGCCTTTACGCTGGCAGTCGCCGTCATTATCTCTGGTGTTGTGGCAATTACATTGTCACCCATTATGAGTGCTTATGTATGCGCTGAAGGTGGCAAAGAATCAAAACTAACATTATTGATGAATGATCGCTTCCAAACGCTACAAATCTGGTATCGCAATTTTGTCATGACCAGTTTGACGTTCTCTAAACAAATCATAGTATCAGCAATTTTTTTGACCCTGCTCATTCCAATCTTGTTCATGATGTCATTTAGCGAACTAGCGCCTAATGAAAAAACAGAAGGTATGATGATCATTGCTGATGGCCCACCAGAGTCTAGCTTGGATTACAGCATAGAACACACCAAACAACTTCATGATATTGGTATTAATACACCCTATGCATTTTCAGTTTGGCAAATGGTTTATTCATCAGGAGCTATGACTGGCATTATTCAAAATACTGAAATTGATCGACCACTCAGTATTGAAGACCAACAAATGTTACTTTATAGCGAGCTTGGTAAAGTTGAAGGATTAAACGCATTTCCCGTTTTATACCCGCCACTACCCACCGCTGGTCAGTTTGATGTCGAGCTTGTCATTCTTACAGCCGACAGTGCTGAACAAATGTTGCCCTACGCTGAAAAACTTAAAACAGCAGCACTTAATTCAGGCAAATTTATGTTTGCCGAAACAGATTTGAAAATTGACTTTCCACAAATTGAGTACACTTTAAACAAGGATTATATTGCAGAGCTAGGTATGTCGACTGCTGACGTTACCTCTCAAATTGGAATGTATCTAGCCGGCGGTTACGTTACCCGCTTTGACAATGACGGCAAAGCATATAGAGTCATTCCGATGTTGCGTAATGACCTTCGAGGCAATCCAGACGAGCTTCTTAACTTACCAATATCACTTCCTAATGGCGATGTTATACCGCTAGGTGCCATTGCTAAACTAGAACGTAAAGCCGCACCTCGGGTGCTATCTAGCTTTGAGCAAAAGAATTCTTTTAGAATCTATGGCGGCATTTTACCCAACACAACCAAGGATGATGCGTTAAAAGCTTTAGAAGCTGTAGCTAAAGAGATACTCCCAAGCGATTACAATATTGACTATGCTGGTGAATCTCGCCAACTTCGAACTGAAGGCAATACACTTATGGGTGTACTTGGCATGGCTTTGGTATTCGTGTTCTTCGTGTTAGCTATTCAATTCAATAGCTTTAGAGACCCCTTAGTTATTTTGTTAGGCTCAGTACCATTGGCCATTTTTAGCGCACTCGTTATCACCTTTGTTGACCTTACAACGATCAATATTTTCTCTCAAGTAGGCCTGATTACACTCGCTGGCCTTATCGCTAAGAATGCTATTTTGATAGTTGAGTTTGCAAACCAACAACAATTGCAGGGTCAATCAAAACTGGACGCCATCATAAACGCTTCTGAAACGCGTCTTCGCCCGGTATTAATGACAACATTTGCCACGGTTCTTGGCCACTTTCCTCTCGTATTAGTGAGCGGTGCAGGCGCTGGAGCACGCAATAGTATCGGCTTTGTACTTGTTTTTGGTATGTTCATTGGCACAATATTTACATTAGTTATCTTGCCAAGTATTTATATGGCCTTGGCTCAAGAGCACGACCAAAGCGAAGAAGTTGATTTAGATAAAGTATAGGGATTTGGTTTTCAATAATATGGCCAAATTACTAAAAGCAGATTTGGCCACGCACCTTAAGATGAAATTTTTAAGCTTTTGACGCTTCTATTAATTCAACCATGTAACCATCAGGATC
>JALRIU010000172.1 GCA_023255355.1 Pseudomonadales bacterium
ACCTTGTCGTAAGCCGTCCAACGCGGAATTGGAATTTCGATCACCCGAACATAGTAAAATGCTGCTTCGCTAGCCTGGAAATGGGGGTCTGACCAAAATGCCTGCAGGGTAGCAGAGCCAATTGCATTGCTATAATTTGGAACACTTAAATCCACCGTTGAACCTACCGGGGTGACACACACGCCTTCAGCATTGATAACGCGGCCACCTGAAACTGCTACATCATAGATTCGTTCATGTGTATTACCATCAGCATCTAGCCAGCCTTTGACAATCTGGATACGATCCAGATTAGCACCATCAGGATCGCGCTGAGCCATAACTAAAAAACGTGGAGCCGATGACTGCACAGAACTTTCCAGTTGGCCGCCCATTGGCACGCCGTTTTGGTAAGCAAAGTCGACCCAATCAGGCCGATTAAGATCATCTTCGCTAAAGCCCCAACCCGCAAACACTCGCACCTTCATGCGTGAACCCGTCGTAGCATACGTTTCTTTACGTAACATGGCATCAAAGATAGCGTCGCGTGTATTCTCTTCGGCCCACACTGCTGCAAGACCAGTAGCCCCAAGATCTTTAACCATCATCGATAATTCAGGAATAGGAGCTTCAATCAGCGGACGATTAACGCGGGTTTTGTCTGGTTCAAAGATGTGAGCTTTACCAAAGTTATTGTCTTCTCTGGCCGATGGCAGACCAGTGTGCGAATCGGTACTGCCGATAACACCGAATTGGTAGGGATTAACGCCTAATGTATGTTGCAGTTTTAGGCCAGTTTTCAGTGCCTCGCGGACATATTCTTTGGCCAACATGTCATTGGTTTTAGGGGCTTTACCACTAAGATTACTGATATCCATAATCTCAAAATCGGCAAAGGTATCATCCGGCGACAAGAAAGGATGGGCCTCGCTTGTACCCTTCATCTGGGTAATCTCGACGAGCGGTTCAAATCTAGCTCGCCGCTCAACATAGGCCCTATCAAAAGGTTTGCCGGATAATGTTTCGACGTCAAACATCATGCCATTGGATAGATTGCTATTGTGAGGAATAGCAAGCACCTGACCTCCAGTTTTGCGCTCATAACCCTCCATGTAATCCCACAGGTCTTCTGGATTGATTGAGTCGTATTGCGAATATGGCACTACCTGTTGGGTCTTATCTTTAGCGTCTCTAAATATCACCACCCTATGCAGGTTATTGCCACCGGGGTGAGAGGTCCACTCAAAACCATGTAATGCCGTAAACACCCCCGGTTGGTTAAAACGCTCGGTGATATCCGTCTGTTGTTGCCAAGCTGTCTTTTGCATGACGGGGTCGTTAATCAAGTCGTTATTGTCAGCACGCAACCATTCAATAAATGCGTTGTAACCATCTCCTGCCTTAACCATATCGTGCCATTGTTTGCCTTTGGGGTTATTCAAAACCACAGGATCTGAGGTACGGATAAAATCGGCTAGGCCTTGGTTTTCCGCATGGTCAGCCAGCACCAAAAAATCCAGCGGGCGTTGCAACTGAAATTTAAGACCTGTATGACTTGTCACCAACTCACCGCGAGCGGCTCTGAATGCTTGTTCAGGCCCTACCCTAGCACCACCTAAACCTGCATCGGTGGAGCGTGATGAGTGTAAATGGGTATCACCAAAATACACATTCGTCGGCCGTTTTTTATCGACAAAGGGGGAATAGTTTGAACCGTCAGCCCTGGCCGCATTGACCGCCAATAGCGCTATTGCGAACACACTGAGTGGCAATAATTTTTTTATCATAAAAGCACTCTAGTTATTCGGGGTATACCATATAGGGGAACTGTAGGCGCGCTCTTGTATGCTAGACACATGCTTGGTTGCATTAACATCTATTCCCAACGCCACAGCGTCCCTCATTGAGTAACGCGGGGTAGGGATTTCTAGAACTCGCGTATAGTAAAATGCAGCCTGCTGAGGATCAAACTCTGGATCTGTCCAAAGCGCAGATAATACCTCAGCACCACTGTTGCGATCATAGCTAGCAGTTTTTACATTCACACTATTTTGAATAGCAGGGATGTGTCCATTTGCATCTGGTACACGGCCATTGGCACCAATAACGTTAAAGACTTTTTCATGGGTCTGGCCTTGTGCATCAAGCCAACCTTTAACGATTTGGATACGGTCCAAACTACCACTAAACGCGTCAGCCTCTGCCATAATAACAAATTTTGGTGCTGTGTTAAGCGGCGCATCGGTCAGATCCCCCCCCATCGACACACCCTTTTGATAGGCGCTAGCAACATTATCTTCAGCAGTTAATTGCCAGCCAGCAAAAAATCGTAAACTGATCCGAGGCCCAGTGGTAGCGTAGACTTCTTTTCTACGCATGGCGTCAAGTATGCCAGATCGGGTATTTTCATCTGCCCACACTCCCATAAACCCGCC
>JALRIU010000014.1 GCA_023255355.1 Pseudomonadales bacterium
GATCTCCGTTGTCTTGGGTATTAGCAACAGTTAGCTTTTCACTTTGGGGCTTGGCTGTATTGTCTAGCTGGGCACTTTGTTTAGCCGGGGCGCCTAACCGCGATTTCATTACGCTTTTTAAAATATCTAAGGATTGAGAAATATCAGGCCAATGTTGCTCAACCTGCATTGATTGTAAACCTTCTAGTTCTCTAAGCGTTGCTGCAGCGATGGGTTGCTCAAGATCATAATAGTCACTTACCCAGCGGTTTAGATCAGCCAAGGCAGCATCAAACAATGCCTGTTTACCACTTATAACCGCATATTTTGCTTGCTCTATCAAAAAGTAAAGTCCCTGTCTTAATTGCATAATTTCAATGTCACGCATCTGCGGCAGAACACGTTGTTCACTACTACGGATCACCACCAAATCACTGAGTGCTGACATGGCTTTATTGATACCTACTTGCCATACATCCTGCTCATCAGACTCAAGTTCCATGGCTGGCAAAGAGGGTTGTGCCCGCCAACGTTTATCACTTTGCAACTCAAGGTAATCAACATTTTCAGCCAAGCTCGCCACACGCAAATAAAGCCCCTCGGCATCCAAAATATCGGCACGATTCAACGCTGCAATATCCTTGGCGATGGCTTCGCGGACAATCGTCAAATGAACATCATCGATCTCTAACAATACCGCATCGGCAGACTGTAATAGCGCTTTTGAACCGCGCACCTCACCACTCATCAGCAAGCGCTGATTAGCCAATCGTAGTAAATACTCAACTTCAGCTAACTGCCAATCACTGCGTTCGGTGCCGGCAACACTATCAATACGGCGTTGGTTTGCGGTAACCATTTTACCTAGACTGTCTAACTGCAGCGCCATACCCTCTGCAGCAGAGGAAAATTGCTGCATAGCTGTCTGCTGTTGCTGAAACTGCTGGGTTAATTCTTGAAACTGTTGAGTCTGTCCTGACAAGGCTTGCTGTTGAAGTGCCATGTCTTGAAGGATAATTTGTCGTTGCGTCTCAGCCCGATAAACACCTGCCAAGGCCACACCAATAGCAATTAATGCCAATAGACTGGCAAAAATAGCGCGCGGGCTTTTACTGACCTGCACTGATGTATTTCTCGAGGAAGATTGTTCTTTTTTAGCACTGGCTGCCTTGGCCTGTTTTATATCATCAGCGCTGGCAGTTTTGGTTAATATCAATGGATCAGAATCACCAGTTTTTGCTGGTAGATCTTCATTATCCTGCTTTTTATCATCACTCATGAATTAACCTTATTTTAACGTTTTCAAAGCATCCATTACGGCCTGAGTGCCCGCATTTTTAGCAACAATGACTGACTGGCAGCCAGCATCTTTAGCAATTTCTGCAACGCGCTCACCAGGTACAATGACAGGTAACTGGCATAAACGCTGCCGAAAATCCTTACCTGCTAAGGATAAACCATTATTGAGTGTTTCGGCACTTGAAGCCAACCAACAATTTATCTTTATATTGTTAAATAGATGAGATATCACTTCGCTGCCATAATTAGGAACAACTCGACGATAAAGTTCACAGTAACTCACCTGCGCGCCGCGCTGCTTCAGAGATTCTGCAAGCGTTTCACGACCGCCCTCGCCGCGCATAATAAGCACCTTGCGCAAACCGTCTCCTGCTAGTAATTCGGGCAATGCCAACAGTGCTTCACTATTCATCGCACCCTCTGTGGTTAAAACGTCTACCCCCCGAGCAACAAGCGCCTTGGCGGTCGCCTGACCAATCGCCAAAAATTGTACGCCGATGGGTAATTGTGGCCAGTAGTTATCAATCAAATCCATACCATGGCGGACAGCGTTGGCTGAAATAAAAATGACATGGCTATACATATCAAGATCCATAACCTGACGGCTGGCATGGCCAAGATCAGACAATGGTTCAATATCCATCAGCGGAAGCGTCACAGTCTCAACACCTTGCTCAGAACAAGCTGCGACAAGATCGAGGCCCGTGCCCTCAGGTCGGGTCATCCAAAACGTTAACCGA
>JALRIU010000216.1 GCA_023255355.1 Pseudomonadales bacterium
AGGATCTGCAGCTACTTCTGGCTCTAAATTACGGTCTTTATTTACGTTACAGCCAGAGCCGTCAGCGTTTCCATAAGAACATTCATAAACGCGCACATAATCGACAACAAGATCACCCTCACCCGTATCAATTGCACCAGCTAATGAACCACCTACAGCAAGGTTAAGCAATAAATGGAAGTCTGTATTAAACGGCGCCGAGCCATCAGCTACTTGATAGTCTTTAGTCACATCATCAAAGTAGACACTGTAGTAAGTATCCTTGGTAACTGTTTTGTAGTGATTACCATCGATTAACCAACGAATTTCATCCTCTTCCCATTCGATTGAATAAGTGTGAAAGCCGTCTGAAGCATCAACATCTTGCGTTGTCGTTGACAATTGATTCAATGGCCATGGGAAACCGTAGTGCATAGTGCCTGCAGTAACAGCATTATCTGTACCCTGATTAACCGCTTCCATGATATCAACCTCACCACTTGAGGCCCATGTTCCGTATGGTGATGCTGAAGGCAGCATCCAAAATGCTGACCAAAGCCCCTGACCTGCAGGAACTTTGATACGTGCTTCTACTTTGCCATATTTAAAATCAAATTTATTTAAAGTACGAATACGAGATGAAGTATACCCAAATCCATCAGCAACAGACTCTGCACGCGCAGAAATGACAAGGTTACCGCCATTAACGGCAACATTATCCTCTGTATACCATTGTTGTTCGTCATTACCCCAGCGAGTTAAGCCTTCATCTGCACCCTCTCCATACTGAAATCCCCAATTAGAGGCATCGAGAGCACTTCCATCAAACTCATCACTCCAAACAAGACGCCATTCTTCTTTTGGCTCAGGATAAAAAGGTTCGGTAACTGCAGACTGTTTAGTTTCACCGCCACCGCCACAACCGGCCAGCATAGCCATAGCTACAGCGCTAGCCAAAGGTAACATTTTTATTGATCGACTATTCATCGTATTCCTCATAGTTTTAAGATACACAAGCTCGTAGCGTATATATTTCATATTGGGCATCACAATGGTACTTAAAAGCGATGTAATGGATTTTGTGTAAGATGAAGTGGAATTTTGACTAAAAAAGCCCGAATTCTTAAAAGTTAGCTAGCTTGGCAATAGGCTCGAACGAATTGCACATGTGGAGATAATTTTTCTAAACCATTTTGGACATATTGTTTTTGCGTCTGCAAAAATTGCGACAATTCCATACTAGACATTGTATCGACAATAGGATGATAACTAGAAGGTAGAAGCCCCTGCCCCATCATCACTTGAATCCAAGAGTTTTCTGCAAAAAAATCATCCTGCGGCTTAAACACTTGACCACTGGTTTTAAACTGTTGCAATTTATTCTGAAGCGAATCCGGTATTGGCATTGATGATAAATAGCGCCATAACTCGCTATCTCTGCGTTGCGTAACATGATAATGCAAAACAATAAAATCTCGTATGTGCAAAACTTCGCGTTGGATCCTCTGATTATAATCTTCGACAACGGTACAATTGATACCATCACGCGGAAACATTAATAACAACCACATCAATGCAGATTGGATCATATGGATGCTTGTCGATTCCATAGGCTCAATGAAACCACTCGCCAATCCAATACCAATACAATTTTTTTGCCAGTAACGTTGCCGCTGACCTGTAACAAACTTAATCAAACGAGGCTCAGTTTCTGGTTGTACCGGCAAATGGGATATAAGAGTATCCAGTGCGGTTTGTTCTGATACAAAATGATCACTAAAAACCAAGCCGTTACCTACTCTGTTTTGCAGGGGAATCTGCCACTGCCAACCACAGTCATGAGCAATAGCACGGGTATATGGAACAGGTTCTCGGGCAGCTTGCGTTTGCACAGCATAAGCTCTATTGGCCGGCAAAAGATCAGACCAATCGTCATAACCAACCTGCATAGCTTCACCAAGCAAAAGGGCTCGAAAGCCTGTACAGTCAATGAACAAGTCCCCATCTACCGTTAGGCCACTATCCAGTGATATGGAGGTTATATAACCCGATAGACTATCTAGATTGACGTGCGATATTTTACCTTCCTGCCTAACAACACCTCGAGATTCGGATATCTGTCTAAGGTACTGACCATAAAGACCAGCATCGAGATGGTAGGCGTAGTTCATTCTTTGCTCAGAGACTAAGGAAAACTTATTTTGCCGAGCAGCCTGCAACTCTAAACAGTAATCACCATAGTCAGAAGCGAGGCCTTCGCGCTGCCCTCTTAACCAAAAATGCTGAAAGCCCGCTGCCCAGCATCCACTGCCAGTATCGCCGAAGGAATGAAAGTACTGGCTTTCGGTATCTTTCCAACGCTCAAACTGAATACCAAGCTTGAACGTTGCATTTGTTGCCTTCAAAAACTCAGGTTCTTTTATTTTAAGTAAGCGATGCAGTGTTAAAATGGATGGTACTGTAGCCTCTCCAACGCCGACAGTGCCAATTTCATCAGACTCTACAAGCGTTACCTGGATATTGCGACCAAACGTTGCTGACAATC
>JALRIU010000302.1 GCA_023255355.1 Pseudomonadales bacterium
TGCCAATTCAAAGATACGTCGCACTTCTCCAAAATCATTGGTATTAACAACGACTTCTATTGCCTGGGGAATTGCCGTCATGTCATTTTCGCTGCCCTGCAGCCCCCATTCAACTAACCACTCTCCACCCAAGCCATCATCTCGGGCGTTGGGGGCAGCGTTTAAAAACATCACAGATATATCTTCAACATCGCGCAACACCACAAGGCTTTGCGGTTCGCTTTGGGCTGTAGCATCTACATCTCGCCACATTGCACGGACAATCGTATCATCTTGAAAGGCATAGGATACGCGCTGCATATTTGACCTTTGCTGCCCGGCAGGATTATTCCAGCCGGCTCGGGTAAACGCCAAAAAGTCATCCAATACCAAGCCACCTCTCAGGGCAGGTTGTCGTTGTTCATAGGCATCTTTGATAGGCCTTGGCGCGATCTGGGTAAGATCTCTTTCTAATAACGTCCAAAACTGCAGAATTTGATTGCTTCGCTCAGCCGCTGCTTGCAATGACTGCCTTTGTTGCACAGCGCTATCAAGCCCTCGATAGGCCATGATAGCTACGATGGCACTGATAAACAGCGCAATGAGTACCTCAATAAGTGTAAAACCACGCTCGCTCATGGTTTATTTACCATCATAAAGCTTTGCAATTCAGCTAGTGCGGGGCTATTTTCATTATCCAATTGTTGATCGGAGACACGTATCTCCCAACGATTAAAGTTTGGAATCTCTGTTCCTTCTGTTTTTAACCGCCAAAACCACCTACGACCGGCCATCTCCACTTCGCCCTGCGTTCCATCACGTGGAAACTGACGTTTCAGTTGAGCTTTTAAACGAAATTCAGTGAGTTGATTATCAGCAATCCAATAGGCCATATTTTTATCGTTCATATGGGCTGTACCATCGGTAATACTAATTAATGAACTGACCAACGCCGGTAACGCAAACGCCACAATAGCCAAGGCGACCATCACTTCAACCAAGGTAAAACCTCGCTGCTTAGTCACCGAATTCACTCCCGTCCTCACCTGGTTTTAGCCAACGAATTTGGCCTAACAAATTGCCCTCCACTCGATGAGTTTGAATTTCATCAAGCGTATCCTCAAGCGCCACACGCAACATAAAAGAAGATAACTCACCACTTGCAAAGACAAATACCTGAGGCAGAATCCCTTTAGCTAGGGAAATAGATGTGCCATTGAATACCTCTGGATTGCGAGGCTCTCTGATCTCTAACGTATCAACAGGCAATCCATCGACAATAAACTCAGTGACATTTAAAACATCCAGCCGTGCAGGTTTAAAGACATCAGCGTCTGCAGGTCGCCAAGCCCAGAGGCCATCATCCTGAAGAGCAAGGCTATACCAAACTATTTTCGCACCGGGTTTGCCAACTTCCATCGCTACTGAAAAACCCATTTGCCGATTCATCAACACCGATTCTTCTTGCGCCAACTGCAAGCGTTTTACAAAACTCTGCATGGCGTTATCTAATTTCAGCTGTTGGTTGGCACCGAATACGTTTAACCCAATCAAGCTAACACCGATAGCAATCACAACCAATGTGACTAAAACTTCGATGAGGGTAAAACCACCCTGATGCCTATACTTCATGAAATTATTCGTTGTTGCTACCACTGTTGATCATATCGGCATTTTGATCTTCGCCACCGCTAATGCCATCAGCACCCAAGGTGTAAATATCAAATTGAGTACCGTTTTCACCGGGGCTTAAATAGAGATATTCTCTTCCCCATGGATCCATTGGTAACTCTTTCAAATAGCCACCTTTTTTCCAATTACGTGCTTCAGGCTGACCGTCGGGTCGCGTCACAAGCGCTTGCAAACCTTGATCGGTCGAAGGATAAGTAAAGTTATCAAGATGATATATCGAGAGCGCACTCTCGATGGCTTTAAAATCGGCGGTGACTTTTTGTAAGCGAGCATCATCAACTCGATTTAACACCGATGGTGCGACTAAGCTTACCAAAATACCAATGATGACCATCACCACTAAAATCTCGATCAAACTGAAACCGCGTTGGACTGATTGCGTTACTTTCATAGTTTCTCTCTATTTCATTATTTAACTAGTGCGTTCATATCAAAGATAGGCATTAATACGGCGAGAACAATTGTCAAAACGATCCCGCCCATAACAATTACCATCAAAGGCTCAAGAATGCCCATCAGAGTACTCAAAGCCATATCTAATTCGCGCTCTTGGTTGCTTGCACTGCGTTGCAGCATGGTTTCAAGCTCACCACTTGTTTCGCCGCTGGCTATCATATGAACCATCATTGGGGGAAATTGCTTACTGTTTTGCATGGCTTTATTGAGGCTAGTACCCTCTTTAACTGAGTCAGCGATGCTTAACGCAGCGTCTTTAAGCACAAGGTTATCCAAAACGTTGCCCGATATTTTTAAAATCATCATTGGGGTGGGTACTTTTGCTCTAGCCCTGGCATTTGCAGGTAATGATTTAGTCAATTTTATTGGGGTCCCTATTGCCGCTTTCCAATCTTATGAAGCCTGGGTAAATTCTGGACTTTCAGCCA
>JALRIU010000343.1 GCA_023255355.1 Pseudomonadales bacterium
TATCTTCGGGCAATAAGCCTGCCCGCGCATCAATCAGCATCAAAATAACATCGGCTTCGGCAATGCCGGCTTCTGTTTGCTCGCGCATCCGAGCTTCAAGAGACCCTGCCTTTGCTTCTTCAAAACCGGCAGTATCAATCATCCGAAAGCGCAGGTCTCCTAAACGTGCATCACCCGACCTTCTGTCGCGTGTTACACCTGGTTGATCGTCAACAATCGCCAGCCGTTTACCGGCAAGTCGATTAAATAATGACGATTTCCCAACATTTGGACGGCCGACAATTGCAACACTGAGTAAAAAAGAGGATTCTGACATAGGACGCCTAACGATAGGCGAGAAGTTCGCCCTCATCTGTTAAAATATAAAGTGTTTCATTGGCAACAATTGGTGGAACACTAATGGGATCACCGACATCAATGCGACGCGTAATGTCACCATTATTAGGAGACATGAAATATACCTCACCCTCAGAGGATGCGACTATTAATTGTCCTCCAGCGAGAACAGGTCCAGCCCAGCTAATACGACCTTCTCTATCTTCTTCATCGTCAAATGCAGGCAACTGGCTGATCCAACGAATACGCCCAAGGTTACGCGTGAGAGCAACAACTTTAGAGTCAGTTGTTACAACAAAAACACTATCCAGCGTAACCCAAGGGGTTTCAATAGAACCCACATCAGCCGTCCATGCGCGTTCTCCAGACCTAACATCGATAGAGACCATACGACCACCATGACTAACCGCAAACACGCGATCACGATCAATGACAGGACGACCAACAATCGCAGTTAACTCAGAAATTGGTGTCACCTGCATCGAGCGAGCAGAAAGACTATCTGACCAGTTCTCAGTCCCATTTAAGGTTCGCAATGAAACAACTTCACCGGAATTAAATCCGGCAACAACGACTTGATCGGAAACGGCAGGGCTCGATGAGCTTAAAATACCTGCCGTCTCAGTAATAGCGAGGTAATCCCATATACGCTTTCCATCAGCAGTTGCGAATACTTGTAGCCTGCTATCTTGAGCGACAATATAAATTTTCCCATCACGCACCGTTGGCGCATTCGAAAAAGGCACATCAGAGCGCACCCGCCAAGTAATTTCGCCAGTTCCGGCATTAATACAAACTAATTCACCAAAGCCTGTGGCAACAAAGATATGACCAGCTTCATAGGCCATGCCCCCCATAAAACCGTCATCAGGGCTTAGCTTCTTTTAAACCTAAACCAGTAAACGCTCTTACTTCTTTAATCACACCAATCTTATTGTCGCCTGATGAAACAAGATTTACTACGAAATCATTTTTTTCTTCTGCTGCTGCACCGCCTGCCGCCGCCGCTGGTGCTGCTGCTGCAACTGGTGCTGCTGCTGAAACTCCCCATTTTTCTTCTAAAGTTTTTGAAAGTTCTGCTGCCTCAACAACAGTCAGTTTTGATAATTCCTCTACAATTTTATTTAAATCTGGCATTTTGAATATCCTAGTGGGTTTAATTTTTTAAATTTTTAGCGTGCATCAAATTAACTATTTTTGCGCT
>JALRIU010000003.1 GCA_023255355.1 Pseudomonadales bacterium
GACCAAGAATGCTGGTATGTAAAATGGGTCAAGATGGCCACGACCGAGGTGCTAAGGTTATTGCTACTGCGTTCGCTGATGTGGGTTTTGATATCGACCTTTCGCCGATGTTCTCAACACCTGAAGAAGTCGCTAAACAGGCAGTAGAAAACGATGTGCACGTGGTTGGCGTATCCTCGCAAGCAGCAGGTCATAAAACCTTAGTTCCCCAATTAATTGAAGAGCTTAAAAAGCAGGGCGCAAGCGATATTATCGTTGTTGCTGGTGGTGTGATTCCAAAACAAGATTACGACTATCTCTACCAGGCTGGCGTTAAGGGAATTTTTGGTCCTGGCACTAAAATTCCTCTCGCCGCGCGTGATGTATTAGAAAGCATTAAGCAAGCACAGGGCTAATTGAACGTGGCGGTTGTCGATGTTGAGGGGCTTTTGACGGGTAATAGACGGGCACTAGCCAAGTCTATTACGCTGATTGAAAGTCAACGCAACGACGATCGCTCATCTGCTCAACAGTTACTTCAGCAAATACTCCCCCACACTGGCAAAAGCATTCGTGTGGGTATCACCGGCATACCTGGGGTAGGAAAGTCGACCTTTATTGAATCCTTTGGAATGCACCTTATTTCTCTGGGCATGAGGGTCGCAGTGTTGGCTGTTGATCCTAGTTCTCCCATCTCAGGAGGCAGCATCCTTGGTGACAAAACGCGCATGGAACTGCTTTCTAGGGATCCTCATGCTTTCATAAGACCTTCACCATCACAGGGCTCACTGGGTGGTGTTGCTCAAAAAACTCGCGAGACTATGCTGCTTTGCGAAGCTGCCGGCTATGATGTGATCATTGTAGAAACCGTTGGTGTTGGCCAATCTGAATATGAAGTTGCCGCCATGGTCGACTTTTTCATGGTACTCATGCTGCCAAATGCTGGCGACGAATTACAAGGTATCAAAAAAGGCATTATGGAATTGGCCGACGCACTTGTCGTGAATAAGGTCGACGGCGATAGTATCAATCTTGCTAATATTACCCAAACCCACTATCAAAGCGCGTTGCATTTAATGGCTCAAAATAGTTTTTGGAGCCCACCTGTGTTGAAATGTTCTTCATTAAAAAGAGAAGGTATTGATGCTGTTTGGCAAATGATTGCAGATTATGCTGAGCAAGCAAAACAAAATGCTTATTTTGACGACAAGCGGCAACGCCAAAATCGAGAGTGGATGCAAAAATTGATTCAAGAATTACTGCATCAAAAAATGCATGCCAATGCAGAAATAAAAGCGCTCTTACCTGAATTAGAAAAACGCGTGATGGCAGGTGAAGAAACACCACTTGTCGCTGCTAAAATTATAATAGATTTGTTGTAATGCAAATTTATATAGATGCTGATGCCATTCCTAACGTCATAAAAGAGATTATTTGTCGAGCCGCCATTCGTACTCAAGTTAACGCTATCTTTATTGCCAACCGTGCTACTCAATTACCTAGCTCACCATTTTTGAGCTATCGCGTTGTCAGAGATGGGTTTGACGTTGCTGATAAAGCCATTGTGCAGGCCTGTGAGCCAAAAGATCTCGTTATAACGTCTGACATACCCTTGGCTGCTGAGGCTATTGAGAAAGGCGCAGAGGTCGTCTCACCACGTGGCGAAAGATTTACAAAGGCCAATATCGGTGCACGACTAAACATGCGCGACTTTTATGACACTATGCGTGCTTCAGGCATTCAGAGTAGGGGACCTGCGCCCTTGTCTTCTCAAGACAAGCAGGCCTTTGCGAATGCCTTGGACAGGTTGTTAGCCAAGCGATAATTTTGCTATTTATAGCCGGAGCTGGAATTGCGGGCACCGTCTTGATTAAGACAAATGCCCTTTGAATTTTTATTCTTTTACTGCCAACTGACTAGAAATCTTTATGAAGGCATCTTGTAATATATGTGCGGCTTCCTCGACCACAAAATCAGGCTTTTCAGGCTGCTCTTTCTCGCTTTGATCATCTGAATTTTCTTGAGTTGATTCAGTTGCAGCCACTGCATCTGATGACTCATCGTCTTGCTCGGGCTCATCTTCAGGGAGTAATTCCTCACCCTTAGCAGCACGTCGAACATTTTCAATCTCACGCAGCGCTTTTCGATCGTTTTCTCGCTGCGCCTTGAGTTTATCTTCTTTTAAGGGAATAAACTCGCGATGCGCCCGTTCCTGCATGATGGCATAACGCTGTTTTACAAAATCAAAGTCAGGATGACCAACAATGCGAGCATTGTGCTTGGTTTCAGCTGCTTTGATCATTGCCATATCAACGCCATAGACTGGGTGACGCACAGGATTGATGGTATCCCATGGCAAGGCTTTTTCTAAGGCGCTTTCGCCAACATCATCATGATTGTAGTTATCAGGAAAGTGAATATCAGGCACAACACCACGGTGTTGAGTAGACTCCCCAGAGATCCGATAGAACTTAGATTCAGTCATCTTAATCTGACCTGATTCTAATTCAGCAAGGGATTGAACAGTTCCTTTGCCAAAGGATTGTTCGCCGACAATAATGCCACGTTTATAGTCTTGAATGGCCCCTGCAAAAATCTCAGAGGCAGAGGCTGAAAGTCGATCAATAACGACCACAAGAGGGCCATCATAATAGGCAGAGGGTACCGGCTTACCTTGGCGAATCACTCGATTGCTGCTACGGCGAATTTGAACGGTTGGACCCGCCTCAATGAAAAGTCCAGTTAGCGCATTCGCTTCTTGTAATGACCCACCACCGTTACCACGCAAATCAATAATGATGCCCTCAACCTGATCTTCGGTTAACAGTTGATTAATCAAATTCTGTACATCGCGGGTGGTACTTTTGTATTCTGGATCGCCATTTCGTAGTGCTTCAAAATCGATATAGAATGCCGGAATTTGTACCACGCCATACTTGCGACTAACTCCGCCATTATCCACGAGTTCAATGACTTTCTTTTTAGAGGATTGATCCTCAAGTTTTACCTTGTTACGGGTAATAGCGATAGTCTTACGCTGCGTTTCATCTTGCCCAGAGGGTATGACCTCTAGCTTTACGACAGAATCCTTGGGGCCACGAATCAAGTCGACCACTTCATCAAGTCGCCAACCGACAACGTCGACAAATTCACCTTCTTGACCTTGGGCAACAGACACAATCCGATCAGAAGTTTGAAGCTCACCCTGTTTATCAGCGGGTCCACCCTTAACAATACTCGATACCTTGGTAAATTCATCTTCACGTTGGAGGACAGCGCCAATGCCTTCCAATGACAGACTCATACTTATATTAAAGTTTTCAGAGGTCCTTGGTGAGAAATAGGAAGTGTGCGGGTCATACAGCGAGGTAAGCGAGTTCATAAACAACTGAAAAACGTCTTCCGCAGAGATCTGTATGCTTCTTTCAAGATTGTTTTTAAAACGTTTTTGCAACTGCTGGCTGGCCTTTTCAAGGCTCTTACCCGCTAACTTCAAAGATAGTAACTGGTATTTAACATTTCGTCGCCAGAGGTCCTCTAATAATTCCTCGTTGTCTATCCATTCTGCTTCGCTGCGATCAATCTGTAATAATTCATCACGGCTGAAATCAAAATTTTCTGGTTGATCGAGGAGGGCAATTTTCTTTTCTTCGCGACTAACAAAACGTTGTTGATACCGATTAAAAATATCAAAGGCAGCGCTCAGATCTCCCCGTTTTAGCATGTCGTCAAATGACAGACGGTATTTACTAAATTCGGCGATGTCCTGCTGTACAAAATAGGATCGATTAGGATCTAACGAATCAAGATAGGCATCAAAAAGTTGTTCAGATAGCGTATCGTCAACACTGATCCGATTGAAATGATAAATTTTAAGCTTTTCAAGAATTTCAATAGCTGTTATTTCTTGAGTAGTAGAAGGCTTGAGCGGCGTTAATTCAACACCGAAAGAAGGTGTTAAATAGAGGATAAACGCTGCACTCATGAGGAGTTTGGATATTTTTTGGGGCAACATAGTCTATATCTTGTAAAAATTTAATTAAGTTTGGTTTTTTTTGCAAAAGACTGCAAGCAATTACCTTAAAGATAGTGCACAAATAAGTAAAAGCATGGGATAATTCGCGCCTTTCTTAACTATGACACAGGTAATCGCAAAATGTTCGAACAATTGCAGCCAATTAAAGCAGACGCCATTTTAAGTCTTTCCGTAGAATTTCGTGCCGACACTAACCCGAATAAAGTTGATTTAGGCGTTGGTGTTTACAAAACGGAAGAAGGCCACACCCCTGTTCTTGCTGCAGTCAAACAAGCCGAAGCCTTTTTGTTACAGAACCAAGCGAGTAAAACCTACCTAGCGCCAACTGGTAATGCAGGTTTTAACGACCGTATGTTGAGCTTGGTGTTTGGCGATGACCATATCGTTATGCAAAACAAAAGAGCACGTGCAGTTCAGGCGCCAGGCGGCACAGGCGCATTAAGCCTCGGTGCACGTTTAATTGCGCGTTGCACTCCTGGTGCGACTGTATGGGTCAGTAACCCTACCTGGGCGAACCATATCCCACTTTTGCAAGGTGCGGGCCTCAACCTGAAAGAGTACACATACTACGACGGACAAGCTAAAGCCATCGATTTTGCTGGCATGATGAACGATTTAAACAACGTTAAAGCAGGTGACGTCGTGTTAATTCATGGCTGCTGTCACAATCCATGTGGCGCTGATTTGTCGTTAGAGCAGTGGCAAAAGCTAACTGACCTCATCAATGACAAAGGCGCGACGCCATTTGTTGATTTGGCGTATCAAGGTTTTGGCTCAGGTCTTGAAGAAGACGTGCAAGGGCTACGCTACATGGCTGCCAATGTTAAAGAATTATTAGTTGCCGCGTCCTGCTCGAAAAACTTCGGTTTATACCGTGAACGTGTTGGTGCCACCATGGTGGTTAGCGCAACCGAGCAATCGGCTAGTAATGCAGTTGATAACCTCGGTGTTGTAGCTCGCGCTATTTGGTCTATGCCACCTGATCATGGCGCTGCAGTGGTTGACACTATTTTAAGCTCACAAGAATTGACCACGCTTTGGCATCAAGAACTCAAAGAAATGTGCGATCGTATCAATGGCTTGCGCACTGTTGTAGCGTCCTCAATGAAGGATGCCGGCATAGCACAATCTTTTGATTTCATGACTGGTGAAAAGGGTATGTTCTCTTTCTTAGGCATCAGCCCTGAGCAAGTCGCCACTCTTAAACGTGACTACAGTATCTATATGGTAAGTTCAAGCCGCATCAACGTCGCTGGCTTGAATAGCAACAATTTGCCTTATTTTGTCGAATCAATGAAAGCAATTCTTGGTTAATACGACCAGATATCAAGCTTTTAAGCACTAATGATGAGAAAATACACACCTTAGCGTGTGTATTTTTTTTTGAGGGATTCAAATTTGTCCAACCAGCATTCTAAATTACTTCTTGCCGTACTTGCTGGTTTGGTGGCCATCGGTCCGTTCACTATGGACGCCTATCTCCCCAGCATACCTACCATCGCCACTGAATTTGGCGTCTCTATAGCTGCGGTTAATCTCACTGTTAGCTCTTATTTTATCGGTGTATCGATAGGGCAATTGCTTGGAGGCCCAACCTCAGATCAATTGGGGCGCTCGATAACTGTATTTATTGGCTTGATTGCATATTTTCTTGCCACCGTCGGTATTCTATTCAGTGACAGCATTGGCCAGGTGCAGTTTTTCCGAGTATTACAAGGATTAGCGGGTGGATTTTCTTCTGTTGGCGCAATCCCGATTGTACGAGACATTTACGAACCGCGTGAGGCTGCTCGTAAAATACCTATCGTACTAGCAACGATGATGATAGCGCCACTTACAGCTCCTTTGATAGGTACTGTCCTTGTAGATTTTGGTTGGCATAGTGTATTCATATTTCTAGCCATTTATGGGCTGACTTTGCTGTTATTGTTTAAATTGTTTGTTGATCCATTAGTACCGATTAAAGAGGGGCCTCGTAAGCTATCGCTAAGCGGCACAATCAATAACTTTAAACGAGTATTCTCTCATCGCATCGATAATCAATTGATGGGGTTCAAATTCATACTGGTACAAGCCTTCAATGGTGGCGTTGTTTTTACCTTTATAACCAATGTTGCTTGGCTATACATGGATTACTACCAACAGGACAAAATTGGCTTTCTAATAGGGCTTGCAACACCAGTAAGTAGTATTTTGATTATTAATTTACTGTCTTCGCGTTATTCAAACCGATTGAATTTATTAAAAACTATACATATAGGGCAAGTGCTGCAATTCAGTTTGATCGCAGGTTTGACCCTTTATTGTATTTTTTTAGATCGACCAAGCTTTGCTATGACAGTAGCTGCACTCACATTGACGTTCATGATGAATGCTGTCTGTTGGCAGAGCAATAATGCCTTACTCTTTGGGATGTTTAAGCGTCTTACAGGAAGCGTTATGTCTCTCAACGCTTTTCTGGGCTTTACGATGGGTGCAATCCTAGGCTCTTTTACTTCGTTTATATTTGATAACACCATGTTCCCGATGCTATATACAATGGGATTTGCTTCGATAATTTCCATGTCAATTTCATTTAGGTTACCGCCCATAACGCTTGGCGATATCGAAGACAAAAAGCTTAGTGATGGTTATTAAAAGGACTGGTGTAACCACCAGCCCCATGTGAACTTAAGAACGGTAAGCCTCTCGGCCCACCCCTTGAACAGGAATGTTAAGTTCAGGCAGAAGCTTATGCTGAATGGCGTACATGGCAGCGGCAGCCTCATCAATCGCACGACAAAAATCGACTGAACCTTGAAGTAATGGACCAAGCTTAGCTTTATCCTGAATTCTTGCTGCAGGATACTCATGCTCAACCACTAGATAGGTATTTGCAATATCAATATCAAGTAATTCGCGAGCAGCTAATTGGTGGTCTAGCCAGTCGACAGTTCTATTTTGCAGATAGGCAAGCGGATCGTGTCGAGCAGTGCCGGGTAATTCGTGCTCACAAAGAACAACCTGTTTTTTCCAAGCATTTAATTGATCAGCCGGATTGGGAGAAGGCTGGCCGTTAATCCAATCGCCACGCTGCATGGTTTGCCCACCATAACCCCATGCAGAAACACCTACTGAATCAGTAACTTGGCCTTTAACATGAAAGCCACTTATTAAGAAGCCATAACCTTGATCTTTGAGATATTGGAAGATTGAACGGGTATCTTGGCCCATCAAAACAGCGTGCGAAGGGTCATAGTGGATACGGAACTGATCACCAACACCGTGTTTCTCACAGATTTGATGCAATGCTATCCAGGGACCAGGTGCATAAGCAATATTGTTATGCCAAGCATCGCTAGTATTCCAACCGGGCATTGGACATTGTTCAACACGATATGAAATCCCTCTTGCTTTAGCTTCTTTAAGCAAAGGAACAAAAACCTCTTCAAACATATCAAGATTTTGATCCATTGATAGCTGAACATTTCGACCGACAAAACCACATACAGCCTCTGCACCAAGCAGGGCAGCAGCATCAAATACACGCAACATGAAATCCATTTTCTTTTGACGCGCAGCGTTATCGTGAACCAGCATATTATCAAAATAAGCTAGGTCAGACAGGCCTACGCCAGTAGAGTCCATCGCGGCGAGAACTCGATTAGCGCGAGCTTGATCAAATGGTTGGCGAAGATCTAAGGTATTCGCAACTGGATCTAACATCGCTTCTGGTGGCACATCAGACTCATCTGGGTGGAGCGCTGCCGATAACTGAATATAAGGACAATTCATATCAGCTGAAAACTGTAGCCACTCTTCAACGGCGAGATCAGGATCAGGATCTCTTTTTTCACGCGGTGTTAGTTCTTGTAAAGCTGCGGTTAAAATACTCAACTTCATGTGTTGAGGTTCATATTTAAGTGACATTGTATTTTCTCCTATTTAAAGCTCACGGATCCAGAAATTTCGAAAACTGACCAAATTTCCGTGGTCTTGAAGTTTAATGGGTGCACATCCATGAGCATCGATTTGCGGTGGACCGATCCATTCCGTGGTCCCTTCGATGAGATGATGATTTTGGATTAGAACACCATTGTGAAGTGCTGTGATACTGCCTTTGCTGATACGTTTATCACCTTCAAAGCGGGGTGCAGTATAAATGATATCGTAGCTCTGCCATTCACCTGCTGGTTTCATTGCATTGACCAACGGAGGTTGTTGCTTATAGATTGCACCAGCTTGGCCGTTGCCATAGGTACGGTTGTTATAGGAATCTAGGATCTGTAGTTCGTAGCGCTCTTGCAAAAAGATACCGGCATTATTTCGTTGTTGCCCTTGTTTATCTTCCATCCCAGTGGGGGCTCGCCATTCGAAGTGGATTTGCACATCGCAAAAATCTCGTGTGGTACGAATATCCCCTTTGCCAGGAGCAACTGTAAGCACACCACCTGCCAAGCTCCAAGTTGCGGGCCCGCCTTTAGTGGACTGCCACTCATTAAGGTTATCCGCAAACATAACAATGGCATCACTCGGCGGTAAATTATCTGCCACGGCTACAACGGCTGGCTCAATGCTCCAATCCTCCGTCTTTTCAGACATTTTTACCCGAGTTTCGATGGGTAGATGTTCGAAACTAGATTCGTGGTGAGCAATGGCGGCGGTTGAAATAGAAAGTGCAGCAACTGCTGCACTTATTTTATTAAACCCTATGCCCATGCACGGTCGCCTTTTTTGTAGGGCAGCGCACCATCGTAATATCCAGGTGTTTCAACATGACGCAGGACTTGAGTTGCACCCGCTTCAGAACTGAAGAAGGCGAACAACGTCGTTTGTTTTAGCAGAGTGAAATAATGCGGTCCGCCTCCAGCTTGAACTTGTGAAGTCGCTTCGACATCGATTTTGCTCAACCATTCAAATTGTTGTTCAGCCGACATATCTACAAAACTTGTACCTGTTTCAGTCTTCGATCGGCTAGCAATTTCGCTCAAGCCGCTTAAGAAGGTAGTTTGCTGTTCATCGGTATAGCAGTCAGTGACATAACCAACGATAAAAACAGCCACACCAGCATCGGTTGCCCCAGGTGTCTCTGTGCGGGGAATAATGGTTTCACAAACCGCTTCAAGCGTCGCAAAGTTCGCCTTGCTAAAGTCTGAATCTTTGAGGGTTGTTGCAGCAGGCATTTGATCAACATAGGCGATAGCATCGCCTACCATGGCTGTACCAGTAGCCGCTGCAATCATTTTTAATAAGTCACGGCGATTCATTAGATATTACCTCGTTTCAATTCATCAACAGCAAATTTTGCCGCTCGTGCGGTAAGTGCCATATAAGTCAAGGATGGGTTTACACATGACGCTGAAGTCATTGCTGCACCATCGGTAACGAATACGTTAGGGGCATCCCAAACTTGGTTGTTAGCGTTGAGTACAGACGACTTAGGATCGCGGCCCATACGAGCAGTACCCATTTCATGAATACCCATACCCAAGGCATAATCAGATTCGTACGATCTGACATCTTTTAAGCCGGCAGCTTCAAACATGGCGACAATCTCAGTGGCCATATCTTTGCGCATTTTCTTCTCGTTTTCACCGATATCCGCACTGAAATCAAGCACTGGCAAGCCCCATTTATCTGTCTTGGTTTTGCTCAAGCTAATCTTGTTGTCATGGTAGGGTAGGGTTTCACCAAACGCAGTCGCTGAAACACGCCATACCCCAGGCTCTGCCATAGCAGCTTTGAGACCTGCACCAATACCAAATTCGCTTGTATCACGACGTGTGCCTTCTCTATTAGCGCCGCCCTGATAACCGAAGCCACGTAAGTAGTCGCGCTTGTCACTACCCCAGTTAACGAATCGAGGTATATAAAAGCCTGTTGGGCGTCGCCCATAAACATACTTGTCTTCATGGCCTTCGAAAACACCGCTGCCACCCACGCGGAAATGGTGATCCATGAGGTTGTGACCAAGCTCACCAGAACTACTACCTAATCCGCCATCCCAAACATCGGTGGCAGAATTCATTAAT
>JALRIU010000033.1 GCA_023255355.1 Pseudomonadales bacterium
AATGAATATGGTCAGCAAAGGCACGCATTTTCTTCAAATCTTTGATACAAGGCAGTTTGGTAGCAAAGATTACAGCCATCTTATCTAACTCGTTGACGTAGGGCTCACCAATTAAATCGTGGGCAATAAGATTGGCTGTTGTCAGATCAATGGGAATCAGAGGATAACCTGTTTTTTCAATTAGCCTATCGTTGGCTTCTTCGATCAGTCGATGCGCAAGATAGGCTTCTTCTAAAAGTGTGGGTAATGATTCCTGTTCGTGCTCATTATGATCAAGGGGCATAAAAAAGACTTGTTCAGTTGCCTCAAAAAACGGTTTCAAATAATCATATATATGCGTTTCTTTAGCGCAAATTTCAGCCATGGCTAGAATTTGTGGAACTAGATTAACGTACCGATGGGTAAATGAAAGGAGCGCTTTTACTTTCTCACGATCAACGATTTTTATGGCACGATGCAGCGATTGATAACGGGTTAGAATTTCCTTTTCCAAGCTATGATGAACAGCCTCATGCTGCTCAGCCTTTGCAATGGCTATTACAATTTTGCTTGTCATTAACGATATACCTAAAGAGTAGTTACCCTAAGCGTAGTTGATGAAAGCAGAAATGTTTGACTGTTTTTAGGTTGATTTGTACCAAGCTTGTGACTGGCTATAACAATAACTAATAACGGCTAGGCTCAAACCGCGTGTCGCAAGAAATACCATATAAGCAATCCACAAGCCTTTGTTTTGCCATGATTGCAGGAACCACCAACAGCTGATAAAGAATAAGCTACTTATGAGCATGGTAATCATCATCGGCTTAAACCTAGCGGCACCAATAAAAACACCATCTAACCAAAAGCTCCAGCAACCGATAATGCAAAACAAATAGATGAAATAAAAATATTCGTTGGCAATTACTAAGATCTCAGCTTGAGACGTCATTAAACCAATAAGCAATGGTTTGGTTAGAATAAAAAATCCTAAAAATAAAAGACTCACCAATACCGTCATTTCACCGGTGCCGCGGATGGCAAGCTTTAGCTTGGCCTCTGATTTAGCACCTATGGCCTCACCGGTTAGCGATTCAGCAGCGTTAGCAAAGCCATCTAAACCAAAAGCAACCAGCATTGCTAACTGTAAAATGATCGTGTTTGCAGCCAGTGTCTCAATGCCAAAGGCTGTGCTTTGTTTGGTCATAAACGCCATAGTTAACAGAAGCAGAAGTGTGCGGAGAAATAGATAAGTATTTTGTTTTGCGAGCTTGGTTATGGCTTTCCAGTGGAATAGTCGCGCTAAAGGAATGCTTTGCAAATCCATGCCTTGCTGGCGGTAAATTATAGCTAGGCCTAGTAAAAACGAGCTGTATTCAGCGATAACTGTGGCCCACGCTACGCCATCACTATGTAGACCAAATCCAATTACAAAAATAATATCAAGGATAATGTTAGTGCCGTTACAAGCGATAACGCATAGTAATGCGATTTTTGGGCGCTGTTGGCCAACGAACCAGCCGGCGATGACATAATTCATAAGTGCTGCAGGTGTACTATAAAGGCGAATTTCTAAATAGCTTAAGGTGCTGGAATTTATGTCATGTGGAATCTCTAGAGCCCAAAGCCCTAGATTAAAAAGTAGTTTTTGCAGCAAGATAATTAGTCCGGCAAGCAAGGTTGCTAAAGCCATCGCCTGCCAAAGCACGGTGATAAGTATATTTGCCTGCTGCGAGCCAAAGGCAATCGCAGTGTTTGCTGTCGTGCCCATTCTAAGAAATCCAAAGCACCAGTAGATAAAACCAATAATGGTTGTCCCCAATGCAACGCTGGCTAGATAGTTTGGGCTATTCAGATGACCTAGAACTGCGATATCGACTAATCCAAGCATAGGTTGGGAAATATGCGACAGTATCATCGGCCACGCTAATCCCCATATCTTGTAAGAACTTACTCTATCCATCGCAATATATTCCAAAATCAAGCTTTTTAAAGCTGAAGGCTCCGAATCTTATGGAAATTTGAGGCCTAATTTTTACATATTGATAGCTCATCTACACAATTTTTTGATATAATGTGGCGGCTTTTTTTTGAGGTGTCCAAAGTGCAGTTTTTAACACAGTATTTTGGATAAAATTTCTTAAACAACGGAGACACGGGTGATGTGTTCAAAAGCGCAACTGCTTTTAAAGCACGCAATGTTGTCATTGGTTGCATTTGTTAGTGTGATCAGTACTTCAGCGTGGGCAGAAGCCGAACGTTGGCAGGTTAATATGACGCCAGGCGTCACAGAAATCGGCCACAAGATCTACGGCCTACACATGTTAGTATTTTGGATTTGTGTGGTTGCAGGTGTTGGTGTATTTGGTTATCTGATTTATTCAATGATTGCTTTCCGCAAGTCTAAAGGCGCGGTATCAGCAAATTTCCATGAGAACACCACAGTTGAAATTCTGTGGACAGTTATCCCATTTTTAATCCTTATTGGTATCGCTGTTCCTTCAACGACAACGTTGTTGGAAATCTATGATACTGATGACGCTGACTTAGACGTATTAGTTACAGGTTATCAGTGGAAATGGAAATATGAGTATCTCGATGCAAATGGTGAGAATGTAAGTTTCTTTTCAAACTTGCGTACACCACAAGGCGAGATCTATAACGAAGACGATAAAGGCGAACACTACCTGTTAGAAGTTGACGAGCCTCTTGTATTGCCAACGAACAAAAAAATCCGTTTCTTGGTAACTGCAAACGATGTTCTCCATTCATGGTGGGTACCTGCAATTGCTGTCAAGCGTGATGCTGTTCCTGGTTTTATCAACGAAGCGTGGTCACGTATTCCTGAGGCCGGTATTTATCGTGGTCAGTGTACTGAGCTTTGTGGTCGTAACCACGGTTACATGCCTATCGTAGTTAACGCTGTAGAACAAGACGAATTCGATGCTTGGATCGGTGAGCGTAAGGCTAAGGCTGCTCAAATCAAGGAATTGATGTCTAAAAACTTTACTCTTGATGAGCAGATGGCAGCAGGTCAAAAAGTTTACATGACTAACTGTGTTGCTTGTCATGGTGTTAACGGTGAAGGCGGTGTAGGTAAACCAATTGCTGGTTCAGCTGTTGCAATGGGTGAGCTTAATGGTTTGATCAATATTTTGGTTAATGGTAGAGCAGGTACAGCGATGCCAGCATTTGGCAACCAGTTAAACGATGTTGATTTGTCCGCGGTTATTACATACGCACGCAATGGATTTGGAAACAAAATGGGTGACGTAGTTCAGCCGATTGATGTTTTCAACTTCAAGCAAGGTCAGTAGGAGGAACTCATTATGGGTGAACATCACGGCCCCGCTAAGGGAATTATGCGTTGGTTGACTACAACCAACCACAAAGATATTGGAGCCATGTACTTGTGGTTCTCATTTGCCATGTTCTTGATGGGTGGTTCATTTGCGATGATTATTCGCGCAGAATTGTTCCAGCCTGGCTTGCAATTGGTTGAGCCTGGTTTCTTTAACCAGATGACCACAATGCATGGCCTTGTCATGGTTTTCGGTGCAATTATGCCATCATTCGTGGGTTTAGCTAACTACCTTATTCCAATGATGATTGGTGCGCCTGATATGGCACTACCACGCATGAACAACTGGTCTTTCTGGATTTTGCCACCGGCTTTCCTAATTTTGGCTGGTACATTATTCATGGAAGGCGGCGGTCCTAACTTCGGTTGGACATTCTATGCGCCATTGTCGACAACTTATGCGCCACCAAGCGTGACATTCTTCATCTTTGGTGTACACATTATGGGTCTGTCTTCAATCATGGGTTCAATTAACATTATCGCTACTGTTGTTAACATGCGCGCACCTGGTATGACTTACATGAAAATGCCATTGTTCGTATGGACATGGTTGATCACTGCCTTCTTACTTGTTGCAGTAATGCCTGTATTGGCGGGTGCAGTAACAATGATGTTGATGGATATTCACTTCGGTACTAGCTTCTTCTCAGCAGCTGGTGGTGGTGACCCAGTATTGTTCCAGCACGTGTTCTGGTTCTTTGGACACCCTGAGGTATACATTATTATTCTGCCTGCTTTTGGTGTTATTTCGCACATCATTCCAGCATTCTCTCGCAAGGCTTTGTTCGGTTACGACTCAATGGTATACGCAACCGCGTCTATCGCATTCTTGTCGTTCATCGTATGGGCTCACCACATGTACACCGTGGGTATGCCTGTTGCTGGTGAGTTGTTCTTTATGTATGCAACAACTCTAATTGCGGTTCCAACAGCGGCTAAAGTATTTAACTGGATTACTACCATGTACCGTGGTTCATTGAGCTTTGAAACCCCAATGCTATTTGCAATTGGTTTCGTGGTTCTATTCACCATCGGTGGCTTTACTGGCTTGATGTTGTCAATCGCGCCAGCTGACTTCCAGTATCACGATACTTACTTCGTTGTTGCTCACTTCCACTACACTATGGTGGCAGGTGCGATCTTTGCAATGTCAGCGTCAATCTACTTCTGGATTCACAAGTGGACTGGCCGTCGTTACAACGAAGCTATGGGTAAAGCACACTTCTGGATTTCATTCCTTGGCTTTAACTTGACCTTCTTCCCACAACATTTCGTGGGTCTAGCAGGTATGCCACGTCGTATTCCTGATTATGCATTGCAATTTGCTGACTTCAACATGATGTCTTCAATTGGTGCATTTATTTACGGTGCGTCACAATTGTTGTTCTTATACAACGTTGTAGCAACGATCCGTTCAGGTAAGAAAGACGATGCTAAGAAAACTTGGGATGGTGCAGAAGGCTTGGAATGGGAAGTTCCATCTCCAGCACCATACCATACGTATTCTGTTCCACCACAAGTTAAGTAAGGGAAGGGTGTAAGTTAATGGCAAACACAAAGGATAAAAACATATTTTATACGGTCACTAAGCTCGTCTTGTTGGCCATCGCGATGTTTGCCTTTGTGTTTGTTGTGATGGTGCCTCTTTATAATGTGTTATGCGATGTATTGGGGTTAAACGGCAA
>JALRIU010000049.1 GCA_023255355.1 Pseudomonadales bacterium
GGTTCAGCAAGGCTATTTTGAAAAGGTGGTGAACCGTCATAATATCGACGTAGACTGGACGTTATTATCGGAAGACTCCAATCCTGTAATGGGTTTACAACCAGCCATGCGTTACAGCGGAATATTCATTGTCATGCCCGATGCAGCATCATTCAACCTTGCTGTGGCGCCATGGGTTTTAAAAATGAGTCTGCGTTACGGAATACCTGTTTTAGGGTATTCATTTAGTTACGCAAACTCAGGTGCATTGGCATCGCTTTATCAGTCAGAACAGGACATTGCCAATAATATTCTCGCGCTATTAAATGGTGATAATACCGATCAATTTCATTTTAGTTTACGGCTAAATTATACCGTAGCACGTAATTTAGGCATTACCCTGCAGTCAGAGGAAGACTACCTTAAACAACTCATGCAGGATTCTGCAAAGTGAAGGTGTTTAATCAGCTTCGTGGTGCTTTGCTTCTAGTGACTGTTTTGCCATTGGTGGTGATATCCATTATTTTTGCTAGTTATTTATATTTTGTGCGCGCTAGTGATGCTGAGAATTATCTTCTTTTGCAGGGTGACAATTCAGCGCGATATTTGGCTGTAAACTCGGAATTGCCGGTATTTTCCGGCAACATGCTATCGCTAGCAGAATTAGCTGCAGTGACATTAAATTTTTCTGATGTGGATTATGTCGCATTTTATGATGCCCAGCGACAACTGCTGCTGAGCCAAGGGGTAATGGAAGATGCTAGCCATCCAGATTTTTTTATGTGCGATTCCGATAATCCTATAAAAACGGATGCAAATTATTTCTTTTGTCGTCCCATTTTAAGCAGTTTAGTTTCAGTTAATGATTTCTCCGATAGTCTGACTGATGAACCCAATATCCTTGGCTGGGTTGTGGTTGGCCATAGTACTGAACAGTTAACATTATTCAAACTTCAAGTTCTGACACGTTCACTTCTTATTGGTTTATTCGTCGCTTTTATTGCGAGTATTCTTGCCTTTCAGTTTTCTAGGCGACTCACTAGCCCGATAAAAGGCATGGTCGCCCTCGTCAAAAATACTACCGACTCGTTAGATGAGGAGATGCGGCCTATCGATGAGCTTGTTGTGCTTCGTCGAGCCCTAGTAGATATGCTACGAGCAACCAAAACGAATGAAGTGACGTTGCAAGATCAAATTAGTCGTTCAACTGAAGAGTTACGTCGTCTTAATAATGATCTGATCGTGCGTAATGAAATGTTATTAGCCACTCAGCAGAAGCTCGAGTTAGCGGCTAAATCGAAAGATAATTTTTTAGCAAAAATCAGTCATGAGCTTCGTACCCCATTAGTAGTAATTAAAGGTTACACAGATCTCCTCGAGCAAGCGGCTCATTCTGATTCTGAATTGGGCTACCTTGATAATATCAATATTGCTTCGAATTCTTTGCTGCTGATCATTGATGATATTTTGACCTTGGCCAAAGTCAAAGAAGGGCAAATGGTTCTAGATGCTCAAATCACCGAATCTGGTGATTTTTTACAGCGTTTAACAGGACAGCATGCCTTAAAGTTTGCTCAAAAAAACCTTGAGTTTGTTGTTGATGTCAGCCATGACTTTCCTTCTCGCCTTGTGATAGACGCCCCGCGTGTTTTGCAAATTTTAAATAATTTGCTCAGTAATGCTGGTAAATTCACCGAACAGGGTTCTATCGTGTTGACTTGTTCCATACTGCACAGCGAGCAACATTCAGCAGAGATTGTTTTTGAAATAATCGATACTGGGATTGGTATAGAAAAATATGTAATTGACGCTTTATTTGAGCCTTTTACTCAAGCAGATGAAACAATTTCACGACGATTTGGAGGTTCAGGCTTAGGCCTGGCGATTTGTAAGCAGCTCGCACAGATAATGAATGGTGATGTCTTTATCAAAAGCGAGCCGGGCCAAGGAACCGTTGCCACCCTTAAATTTAAGCTAGATAAAAAGCTTTATACCTTGCCTACCAAAATGATTCAGGCTAATCAAATGGTGCTTGTTATTGCTGATAACGCCAGAGCAAGAGTGAATTATCGTAAATTGTTTGCGCAGCGATTTAGCGAGGTCTTTTTAGTTGAAAACATACAAAAAGCGAAAGACGTAGCTGATAAACATGAGGTTTCTCATGTGTTCTATCGATTTAATAGCTCTGCACAATGCGATGCAGAATATCGGGATATGATTGTAAGCCTTCAAGCATTGTCGTCCGCTAAGCTGCATATTTTTTATCCGGTGGGCTTATTTTCAGAGCGTTTCATTAAAGAGCAACAATTACATAATCCAGCCGTTGATTTTATCAATATCCCAATATTACCGCATTTACTTGATCAGCATCTAATTGGTTTTACTCCTAAGCGATATCAGGAAAATTTAGTAAATTCTCTGGCAGGTTTACGTTTACTACTTGTCGAGGATCAAGAAATTATTCTGAAAATGTTGGAGGCTATTTTACAAAATCTCGGCATTAAAGTGACTTCGTTTAATAATGCAGCTCAGGCTCTTACGCATTTAGTTGACAACAAAATTGATGTTATCTTGTCTGATTTGCATATGCCGGATATCAACGGCGCAGATTTCTTTGAACAAGCTTCATCACTGCTACAAGACTCGATGCCACCGTTTTTCATTATTACCGCGGATACTTCAGTTGAGGAGTCGAATGACTTAATTAATCTTGGTGTTCAAAGTGTATTAAAAAAACCGCTTGAGCAAGCGGTTTTGGTCAGTTTATTAAAGCCTTTGATTAATTCGAAAACCCCACAAAATAAGATATCGCCTGAGAATAAAGGTATTTTATCTAATGTCGTAAATCAGCAAGAAATCAGTAAAGAACTGCACAATTTGTATAACGTAATTTCTGAGCATTTAGTTGATTCAAATTGGCTGGCAATTCGAGAAGATATTCATCAAATCAAAGGATTGGCGGGTATGGCGGGTTTAAATAAGCTGTTAGAAATGGCGTCGAATATGTCTGAACATGCTAAACAAAAGGATGTTCAAGGTTTAATGCGTTGGCTTGAAAGATCAAGAGAGGCCATTTAATCGCATTGCAGTGTATAACCTAGTACTGGCGTCGATTGATACAGATCGCACTACACAATTTCATCCAGCTTAACTACAATCAAGCTTCTAAAAATCAACGGAATCTTATTTATGATCTATAGCGATAATGCGATATCTGTATCGATGCATGATAACGGTATTGCCGAACTAATCTTTGACTTGCAAGGCGAATCAGTCAATAAATTTAATGCCGCCACAGTCGGTTCATTACGCAATGCGATTGACGCACTTAAAAGTACCGAGGGTGTTAAAGGTTTATTGGTCACAAGCGCAAAACCAGTGTTTATCGTTGGCGCGGATATTTCTGAGTTTGTACCCCTGTTTAAATTACCTGCTGAACAAATGGCTGCGTTCACTGGTGAAAACAATAATAATATGCTTGATATGGAAGCCTTGCCTTTTCCGTCTGTGGTAGCGATTAATGGCTATGCAGTCGGTGGCGGTCTGGAATTTTGCCTATCGTGTGATTTTCGTGTCATGAGCACTGCTGCTAAAATTGGCTTGCCAGAAATCAAATTAGGCTTGATGCCGGGTTGGGGCGGAACAGTGCGCTTACCTCGCATTATTGGTATCGATGAAGCCTTGATGTGGATTGCAGCAGCCGGTGAACATCGTGCCGATGCGGCGCTTAAGGCGGGTGCGGTAGATGCAATTGCAGAGCCAGCAGCCTTGCGCGATGTGGCATTGCAGACGTTACAAAATGCGATAGATGGTGGTTTAGATTATTGTGCGCGTCGTATCGCGAAAAGTTCTCCGATGCCGCTTAATAAAGTTGAAGCGATGATGGCATTTACCACTGCTAAGGCACTAGTTGCCCAGCAGGCAGGTAAAAATATGCCTGCACCGCTGACCTCAGTAACATCCGTTGAAAAATCTTATAATTTACCGATAAAAGAGGCCTTGGCTGTCGAAGCTAAGCACTTCGGTAAACTTGCTGCAACGTCTCAAGCGGCTGCGATGGTGGGTTTATTCCTGAACGATCAGCTGTTGAGTAAAAAAGCCAAAAAGTGGGAAAAACAAAACAATTCGCCAATCAATCAAGCGGCAGTCCTTGGCGCAGGTATTATGGGCGGTGGAATCGCCTATCAATCCGCTTTTCGTGGCACGCCGATAAAAATGAAGGATATCGCACAGCCGGGTATTGATTTGGGTATGTCAGAGGCCGCAAAACTTCTGACCAAGCGCGTTAGCCGCGGCCGTATGAGTCCTGATCAAATGGCACAGGTACTAAACAGTATTTCGCCAACCCTTAACTACGATGGCTTCGATAATGTTGATGTGTGTGTTGAGGCGGTAGTTGAAAACCCCAAAGTTAAACACGCGGTGTTGGCTGAGGTTGAAGGCGTGCTGGCTGAAAACGCCGTGCTTGCCTCAAATACTTCGACAATTTCGATTTCATACTTAGCTGGTGCTCTGAAACGACCTGAGAACTTTGCTGGTATGCATTTTTTTAACCCGGTGCATGCGATGCCCCTCGTTGAAGTTATTCGTGGTGAAAAAACCAGTGATGCTACCGTGGCTACCTTGGTTGCCTACGCGAATAAACTAGGTAAAAAAGCCATCGTAGTTAAAGATTGCCCAGGGTTCTTAGTCAACAGAGTTTTATTCCCGTATTTTGATGGTTTCTCTCGTCTGGTAAGAGACGGTGCAGACTTCGCAGCAGTCGACAAGGTAATGGAATCCTGGGGATGGCCCATGGGACCTGCATATCTGTTAGATGTAGTCGGTATTGATACTGGTGTGCACGCAGGGGCTGTTATGTCAGAGGGTTTCCCTGATCGAATGACACCCGGTTTTAAAACAGCGACCGAAATTATGTTTGAAAACCAACGCTTCGGCCAAAAAAATAAACTGGGTTTTTATGAGTATGAGCTTGATAAACGAGGCAAACCCAAGCGTTCCCCCAGTGCTGTTTCATACGAGTTATTGAAAGAGCATGTTGCGGCGCCTCGTGATTTTACAGAAAGTGAAATTATTGCTCGCTGTATGTTACCCATGGCTATAGAAATGGCGCGTTGCCTTGAAGAAGGTATTGTCGAAAGTGTTGCAGAAGCAGATATGTCGGTAATCTACGGTATTGGTTTCCCCGTCTTCCGTGGCGGTCTATTCCAGTGGATGGACAGCTTAGGCATGGATAAAGTTGTTGCTATGGCTGATCAATATATTGATCTTGGTAAGGCCTATGAGGTTACGCAAACCATGCGTGATATGGCTAAAAACAATCAGCGTTACTACGGATAAGGAGAAGCAGTCGTGAGTTTACAAGCAAGAGATGCTGTTATAGTTGATTACGCGCGTTCTGCAATGGGACGTTCTAAGAATGGTTGCTTCAGAAATGTTCGTAGCGATGATATGTCTGCTGCAGTCGTTAATGGTTTATTGGCCCGCAACGCTGCCTTAGATCCTGCAGATATTGATGATTTGATATGGGGTTGCGTGCTTCAAAGAGAAGAGCAAGGTTTCAACATTGCACGGATGATTGCCTTACGGGCAAACCTTCCATTTACTGTGCCTGCTCAGACCGTAAACCGTCTTTGTGGTTCGTCAATGTCTGCCTTGCATACTGCAGCGGCAAGTATTATGACCGGTTTGGGCGATGTTTATTTGGTAGGCGGCTCTGAACATTTAGGACACCTGCCGATGATGGAATCGATGAACCCCAATCCAAAGTTAGGCCTCAATGTTGCAAAGGCAGCAGGTATGATGGGGATGACCGCAGAATACTTAGGTATGGTGCATATGATCGGTCGAGAAATGCAAGATGAGTTTTCTCTTCGTTCGCATCAACTCGCCTACAAAGCTCAACAGAGCGGTGCCTTTGATAATGAAATCATAGCGATTGAAGGTCATGATGATAATGGCGCCTTGGCGATGATTAAACATGATGAAACCATTCGTCCTGAAACTACGCTTGAGGGTCTTGCTGCGCTTAAACCAGTATTTGATCCTAAGAATGGCACGGTAACAGCAGGGAGTTCTTCGCAATTATCTGATGGTGCTTCAGCAATGTTAGTGATGTCTGCAGAGAAAGCGAAAGCACTGGGGTTAACACCAATTGCTAAGATTCACGCTATGACTTTGGCTGGTGTTGATCCTTCTATCATGGGTTACGGCCCCGTACCCTCGACCAAGAAAGCGCTCAAGAAAATGGGCATGACTATGGCTGACATTGGTGCAGTTGAGTTGAATGAGGCGTTTGCAGCCCAATCCTTGCCAGTGTTAAAAGACCTAGGATTGCTTGATAGCATGGATGAGAAAGTCAATTTGCATGGCGGTGCGATTGCGCTAGGTCACCCCTTTGGTTGTTCTGGTACGCGTATTACTGGCTCGTTACTGAATGTGATGGAAAAACAAGATGTACAATTTGGTATTTCCACCATGTGTATAGGTATGGGACAGGGTATCACTACCGTGGTAGAGCGTCTCTGATAGCGTTTTTAAGGGCCAATTTATATTAATATTGTTGGCTTTTTCACTTAAAAAAAATCCCTGCTTTTGCAGGGATTTTTTTATCAGTTTTAATCGTCATAACTGACGATTTAACGATTAGCCTGTGTTACGCATACCTGCGGCAACACCCGCAATAGTTACCATAATTGCATCTTCAATATCACGGTTAGTGAAGTGTCTAGAACGTTTCAATAACTCGGCCTGCAAGAGGTTTAGCGGGTCGGTATAGATATTGCGGAGTTCTATCGAATCACGGCCCCATGCCTGATCTTCAAGCAGTGCTTTTCGACCTACGATAGTTAAAATGGTATTGATATCGTTTTTAACCGCAATTCGTAAGTCTTGACCGATACCTTTTAAATCAGCTTCAACAAGTTTGTCGTCGTAGTATTTTGATAACCGTAAGTCAGCTTTAGCAAATACCATTTCAAGCATCGATAAACGTGTTGCGAAAAATGGCCATTTTGAAGCCATCTCTTGAAGGATTTCGAGTTTGCCAGCATCTAGTTGCTTTTGCAGAGCTATACCAGCGCCCAACCATGCAGGAAGCATTAAACGATTTTGACTCCAGGCGAAAATCCATGGGATAGCTCGCAATGATTCAATGCCGCCACCTGATTTACGGCGCGCAGGGCGCGAACCTAGTGGGAGATTGGCAAGTTCCTGTTCTGGTGTTGCTTGGCGGAAATAGGGGACGAAATCTGGATTTACCCTGACAACATCACGATATGCTTCACAAGAATCATCGGCCAGTTGATTCATAATATCGCGCCACGCCATCTCTGGCTTAGGAGGACTACAAAGGTTTGCCCTTAGAATAGCAGCTGAGTAGAGCGCGAGGGTTTTTACCGCAATAGATTTATCACCTAGCTTAGTTCGAATCATCTCGCCTTGCTCGGTTACTCGGAGACCGCCTTTGAGAGAACCTGGTGGCTGTGAGAGAAGAGCGTCGTGAGCAGGAGCGCCGCCACGTCCAATGGTGCCGCCCCGGCCATGGAATAGAGTAAGATGAACTCCTGCCTTGTCACACACTTGCACAAGGGATTCTTGCGCACAATATTGAGCCCATGATGCTGCAAGTACCCCGGCGTCTTTCGCTGAGTCTGAATAACCGATCATAATGAGCAAACGGTTTTCGATGAGCTCTTTGTAGCCTGGAACTGATAGAAGCCTTTCTATCACACTCGGCGCGCGACGTAAGTCATCAAGGGTCTCAAAAAGCGGCGCAACAGGTAATTGATAGTTGCACCCGCATTCTTTGAGAAGTAACTGTACTTCAAGAATGTCAGACGGATGGCGCGCCATAGAAATGATATAACTCGCCAGTACATCAGGATCTTGTTTGGCAGCCACTCGGCAAGTGTCAATGACTTCTTGGATATCCGCACTAGGCTGCCAATTACGAGGAAATAGGGGTCTTTCGCTGTTCAGCTCTGCCAACAAAAAGGTCTGTTTTTGGTCTTCTTCCCAAGTGGCGTAGTCGCCGAGACTTAGTGCTTGCGTGAGTGCTTGGAATACCTCTTCGTGACGGCCAGATTCTTGGCGCAGGTCATGTTGTACAAGGGTTACGCCAAAACAACGAATTTGTCTTAATAGCCCCATTAGCTGCTGCTCAGCAATGGAGTGCATTCCACATTCAATCAACGATTGATAACAGGCATGAATAGGTACCCACAATTCTTGTTCATGGCAGATACAGCTTTCAGGGCGCGATACTTTTTCACCATCTAAGCAGGCTTTTAGGAATTTTAAGGTGTCTGCTAAGCGTGATCGAAGATTTCTAAGCACTGCTCGATAAGGTTCACGAGCACTACCCGCCATATTTTTTAGCTCATCATTTGCGACCGTCATCGACATTTCTTCGACGAGGGCATTCACTGCACGATGGTATAGGTCGATGGCTTTCCAGCGGCTTAACAGTAACACGCGTTCTGTGATTTTTGCGGTGACATTCGGGTTACCATCACGATCACCACCCATCCAAGAGGTGAATTTAACAGGTCTTGCACGCAGGTCTATGCCTTCGCCTGTAGCATCGCGTTTTACTTTATCCAAACGGCGGATGAACTCCGGAACAGCATTCCACAAAGAATTTTCGATGACAGCAAAGCCCCAGATGGCTTCGTCAACAGGGGTGGGTCTTTCAGAACGGAAATCATGGCTGTACCACAATTGGGTAATGAGATTGCGTAGGCGATTATGAATTTCTAATGTTTCACGCTCTGTGCGGCCGTCTAGTTCTAAGTCACTTAAACACTGATCAATTTGTGCATACTTGTGAATATGTGAGCGGCGAGTAATTTCGGTAGGGTGGGCGGTAAGTACCAACTCTATAGAAAGCTCATCAATAGCTTTAACTATGTTCGCGCGGTCATTGTTGCTAGAGACTTCTTCAACGGCTTTTTCTAGCGTCAACAAGGCAGATAGTTCGTTATCCATCTCGCGGCTGATTGAGAAGTGCTGATCGGCGATGTTGGCAAGATTTAGAAATTGACTAAATGCACGTGCCACTGGAACAAGTTGCTTTTCATCCAAGTTTGAGACTAGTGCTTGAAGTTGATCAAACGCGTCTTCTGAGCCTGAACGAGAATCTTTTGACAGTAATCTGATTTTTTCAATTTGGGCTAGAAAGTCGTCGCCTTCTGCAAGCGCGATCACTTCTCCGAGGATGCGCCCTAAATCACTGACATTTTTTCGCAACGATGCATACTTAGTGGAAGATTGATGAGGCATGTATTCACCTTATTTCTATGTAAAGCATCTGACGTTTTGGTACCGATGCATATAACGCTCTTGTGGAGCAGGGGTGCGCAGATTAAAAAATCTCACATAAATTTGCAATATATTAGTGATCATTTGCTCAAAACCCTTATAATTCGCCCTTTGATTTCAATTTGCAGGAAACTGCTTTTTAGTGAGGCTGGATGATTGAATAACCTAGACTTTGCACGTCGCAGTAGTGATCAGGACCAAGGCTGGAGCCCAGAGAAAAGCGCCCAGTTATATGGGATTAACAATTGGGGAAGTCATTATTTCTCTGTCAGCGACAAGGGTGAAGTGCTGGTGTCAGCAACGTTTGCTGGCAAAAAAATATCTGTATCAATCATGGAGATCATTGAGGGGATGCGGGCTCGTGGGCTTGAAATGCCTGCAGTGCTCAGGGTTCGTAATGTTCTCGACGATAGAATCGAGACGCTCAACGAATCGTTCGCCCGAGCTATTGAAATGGGCGACTATAAAAACGTCTATCGTGGTGTTTTCCCAATTAAAGTCAATCAACAATGCCATGTTATTGAAGAAATCGCC
>JALRIU010000101.1 GCA_023255355.1 Pseudomonadales bacterium
ACTTTACGACGCGCAATGGTTCTTCCTTGATCGCCTTTGTGCATGGCGAAAAAGCATTGCCCGATGACGGTATTCGAATGATCGGTGCTCATACTGATAGCCCTTGTTTGAAAGTTAAGCCCAAACCTGAATTACGCCAACAGGGTTACTTTCAGATCGCGGCTGAAGTCTATGGCGGTGTGTTGTTGCACCCATGGTTCGATCGTGATTTGTCTTTGGCTGGGCGGGTTTTCTACATTGACAGCCAAGGTGTCATGCAAAATACCTTAATCAATTTTGAGCGAGCCATCGCCGTTGTCCCAAGTCTGGCGATCCACCTTGATCGTGAAGCTAATAGCGGTCGAAGCATTAATGCTCAAAATGAAATTAATCCCCTTATTGGTGGGGTGTCTATCGATAAAGAATCGATGGTGCGAGACTTAATTTTGGCCCAGATTGAAAAGCAACATCCCGAATTAGATGTCGCTAAGATTTTGGACTATGAATTAAGTTTTTATGATGTAAACCCTCCTGCAATGGTTGGTTTGCACGAAGAATTTATTTGTTCTGCACGTTTAGATAATTTATTGAGTTGCTACGTTGCGCTGCGCAGTATCGTAGATGCCGGAGGTAATCAGTCACAATTAATTGTGCTTAATGATCACGAAGAAGTTGGCTCTTCATCAATGTGTGGTGCCCACGGACCAATGTTGGCGTCAACGCTACAAAGGCTATGTCCTGATGCCATCCAACGCGACCGTATGATTCATCGTTCATTGATGATCTCTGCCGATAATGCCCATGGTATTCATCCTAATTATGCGAACAAGCACGATAGTAATCATGGTCCACTGCTCAATAAGGGGCCAGTTATCAAGCTAAATAGCAATCAACGCTATGCCACCAATGGATATACTTCGTCGCTATTTAAGAATTGGTGCGATGCGGTTGATGTGCCAGTACAGAGCTTTGTTGTTAGAAACGATATGGGGTGTGGCTCGACGATTGGTCCGATTACAGCTAGTGAAATTGGCGTTAACACCATTGATATTGGTGTGCCGACGTTTGCTATGCACTCCATTAGAGAAACGGCCGGCAGCGATGATGCCCACAATCTTTACCGTGTTTTTAACCATTTTTTCACTAGTGCCAGTTTAAATTAGGATTTTTCATGCAAAAACAGCGCGTTCTTACCGGTATCACTACAACCGGTACTCCACACCTAGGCAATTACGTGGGCGCAATTCGTCCTGCTATCGCCGCTAGTCAATCAGCGGATATTGACAGCTATCTGTTTTTAGCAGATTACCATGCTTTGATTAAATGTCAGGATCCACAGCATGTTCACCAGTCGACGCGTGAAATTGCTGCAACGTGGCTAGCCTTGGGGTTAGATCCACAGAAAACTCATTTTTATCGCCAGAGCGATGTGCCTCAAATACCTGAATTAATGTGGGTTTTGACCTGTTTAACCGCCAAGGGCCTGATGAATCGCGCCCATGCATACAAGGCTGCAGTTCAAGCCAATGAAGAGGCTGGGGAAGATCCAGATTTTGGTGTGACGATGGGTCTGTATAGCTATCCTGTGTTAATGGCAGCGGATATTTTGATGTTTAATGCCCATAAAGTGCCAGTGGGTAAGGACCAAATTCAACACGTTGAAATGGCCCGTGACATAGCCCAGCGATTTAATCACCATTTCGGTGAGGTATTTACATTGCCAGAGGCTGTGGTTGACGATGTGGCTGTACTATCTGGGCTTGATGGTCGGAAAATGAGTAAGAGCTACGGCAATACCATCCCGTTATTCGATACGCCGAAAAAATTGCAAAAGTCGATCAACAAAATTAAGACGAACCTGTTAGAACCTGGTGATCCAAAAGATCCAGATGATTCAGTGGTGTTTGAGTTTTGGCAGGCATTTGCTAATGAAGAGCAAGTGGCTTATATGCGTGAACAATACGCTAGTGGAATCGCTTGGGGACAGGCCAAAAAAGAGTTGTTTGCCCTGATTGATGAAGAGTTGGCACCGGCACGTGAGCGTTATAATGAACTCATGCAAGATATCGGGTATATTGAGAATCAGCTACAATTAGGCGCTGAGCGTGCTCGCGACGAGGCGTCAGTAACGATTGAAAAAGTGCGTCGGGCTGTTGGTATTCATAAGATGATCTAGGAGTGACTATGCAAATAAAATTTCTCGCTTTTGTGGTTCTGCTGTTGGCTGGTTGTGCTTCTACGCCGACAGTATTTAATACTCCTCTTGAAAACGCTCCGGATATTCAGGCCGTAATGGGTGATGAGGGCGATAAATTTGCTGGTTCACAGGTGCGTTGGGGCGGCGAAGTCATCTCCATAAAAAATCAAACCGAAGAAACATGGATTGAGGTACTGCAGCGTCCGCTCAAGGATTCTGGACGCCCTCGAGATGTTGAGTCTGAAGGTCGGTTCTATATCAAGGTTGCCGGCTTTTTGGAGCCCAAAGAATACAACGAGGGTTCTGCTATTACTGCGGTAGGACGTCTGAGTGGTTACGTGACCCAAAAAGTTGGTGAGTTTGACTACCGTTACCCGGTCGTGGAGGTTGCCAAAGAAGATCAACGCTTA
>JALRIU010000141.1 GCA_023255355.1 Pseudomonadales bacterium
TTTAGGGGTTATGTATCGTCACCAGAGTGAGGATGGTCGAGTTTTTGGTGGGCCGATGTATGTCGTTCTGCAAGGGCTGGGGCAACGTTGGAAGCCGCTTGCCTTATTATTTGCCACTGCAGGTTTGTTTGGCACCATGCCGGCTTTTCAAGCAAATCAGTTGACGGCAGTGGTCCGCGAAGAGTTATTGCCTAATTTTGCTGTAGTGAGTTCTTCCCTTGTAAATTGGAGTATGGCATTAATTCTCTCAATCGTTGTTGGTGCAATTTTATACGGTGGATTGAGCCGAGTTGCCAAAGTAGCAAGCAAATTAGTGCCCAGTATGGCACTGATATATATATTCATGACTTTATGGGTATTGATTCAGCATTGGACAGAGTTGCCAGGCATTTTCTCAAATATTTTTAATGAGGCTTTTAACCCCAAGGCAGTGTCTGGTGGTTTATTAGGGGTCATGTTAATCGGTATATCGCGTGGAGTATTTTCAAACGAAGCAGGGATTGGAACAGAGGTTATGGCGCATGGCGCTGCCAAAACAGATCATCCTATCAGAGAAGGCTTAGTCGGTATGTTGGGGCCTATTATAGATACCTTGTTGATTTGTACTTGTACTGCTCTTGTAATCCTTGCTTCAGGTGCTTGGCTGCATTCTGAGGGTATGCAGGGTGTCGAGTTAACCATGGGGGTATATCGCAATGAGCTAGGTTTGGTCGGGCAAATATTACTGACGGTTCAGGTCTTGTTATTGGCAAGTACCACGATGTTTACCTACGGCTATTATGGTGAGCGATGTTTTGCTTTTTTGTTTGGAGAGGGCAGCGCCAAGCATTATAAGTACTTTTATATTGCTATGATTGCCGTCGGCTGTACATTTACATTGGATTTTGTGTTTAACGTTATGATGGGTATGTACGCTTTGATGGCTATACCGACTATGTTATCGGCACTTCTGCTTGCACCTAAGGTTATGCAGGCAGCTAAGACGTATTTTGCGAGTTTATAGGTATACTTTGGACGCTAGTCGTTAGTCGCTAGTCCCTGGAGACCAACGACTAACAATAAAGCGACTTATCCTCTTTCGCGAGCGACGGCTCGATAGCCGATATCATCGCGGTAATAAACATCTTTCCATGTAACCGCATGGGTGAGCTCATAGGCTTTCGCTTGTGCTTCTGCAACGGTATGGCCTAGTGCCGTGGCACAAAGAACTCGTCCACCGTTAGTGGTAACATTACCGTCTATGAGTTTTGTGCCAGCATGAAAGACCTTGGCATCGATGATCTGTGTTTCAAGGCCATGAATGATATCGCCCTTGTTGTAAGCATTTGGGTAGCCACCGGCGGCTAATACTACACCTAGCGCTGCACGTGGGTCCCAGTCTGCAGTACATTGATCTAATGTCTTATCAAGTGCTGCATTGCATAGTGCTACAAGATCGGATTGTAAGCGCATCATAATAGGTTGGGTTTCTGGGTCGCCAAAGCGGCAATTGTATTCGATAACTTTTGGGTTACCTTCGCCATCGATCATTAGACCCGCATACAAGAAGCCGGTATAGCTATTGCCTTCGGCAGCCATCGCTTCAACCGTAGGATGAATCACTCGCGCCATGACTTTTTCGAATACACTGCCAGTAACTACTGGCGCAGGTGAGTAGGCACCCATACCTCCAGTGTTTGGTCCTTGATCGCCATTATCGCGGGCTTTGTGATCTTGGCTCGTCGCCATTGGTAAAATATTTGTGCCATCAACCATAACGATAAAGCTTGCTTCCTCGCCAGTGAGGAATTCTTCAACAACAACTCGGCAGCCAGCCTCACCAAAGGCATTGCCAGATAGCATGTCGGTCACCGCATCAAGCGCTTCTTGCTCTGTCATTGCGACGATAACGCCTTTGCCTGCAGCCAAACCGTCAGCTTTCACAACAATAGGTGCGCCTTTCTCACGAATATAGGCATGCGCCGCTTCAATTTCTGTAAAGTTTTGGTATTCAGCAGTAGGGATGTTATTGCGAGCCAAAAAGTCTTTAGTGAAGGCTTTAGAGCCTTCTAATTGAGCGGCGCCTTTACTTGGGCCAAAAGCACGAAGACCTTCGTTTTCGAAACGATCAACAACGCCCTCTACTAATGGGGCTTCTGGGCCAACGATGGTAAGTGCAATATTTTCGCTTTTTGCAAAGGCGACTAAAGCATCGAAATCAAGCACATCGATATCAACATTGCTGATATTGGCTTCAATTGCAGTGCCAGCGTTGCCGGGAGCGACATAGACATGTTCAACACCTGCTGATTGGGTGACTTTCCATGCAAGGGCGTGTTCACGGCCACCCGAACCGATAATCAAAACTTTCATGTTTTCTCCTTAGTGGCTGAAGTGACGCATACCTGTAAAGACCATGGTCATGCCATGCTCATCTGCGGCAGCGATTACTTCGTCGTCGCGCATTGAACCGCCAGGTTGGATCACTGCTTTAATACCGACAGCGGCGGCATTATCGATACCGTCGCGGAAAGGGAAAAATGCATCACTTGCCATAACAGCGCCAGCAACTTCAAGTCCGGCGTGTTCTGCTTTAATCGCGGCAATACGAGCTGAATTTACACGGCTCATTTGGCCTGCGCCAACACCAATGGTGCGGCCATCTTTGGCGTAAATGATGGCATTAGATTTAACCATTTTGGCAACTTTCCAAGCAAAAAGCATGTCGTTCATTTGCTGCTCAGTTGGTGCGAGTTTGGTAACAACGTTGAGATTTTTTTTGTTTACCATACCTGCATCTCGATCTTGTACAAGTAGGCCGCCGGTGACGCGTTTGTAATCCATGCCGCTAACTTTACTACCTTTAAGGCTGCCGCAAACCAATACGCGGATATTTTTCTTTTCGCTGAGTAAAACTAGCGCATCACGTGCAATGGTAGGTGCAATGATCACTTCAACAAATTGACGTTCAACAATGGCTTTCACAGTGTCTGCATCAAGTTCGCGGTTAAACGCGATAATGCCGCCAAACGCTGATTCACTATCGGTGGCGTAGGCAAGGTCATAGGCAAGTTTAATATCTTGGGCAACAGCTACACCACATGGATTGGCATGTTTAACGATGACGCATGCTGGTTCATCGAATTGTTTGACAGTTTCAAGCGCTGCATCGGTGTCGGCAACATTGTTGAACGACATTTCTTTGCCTTGCAATTGTTTTGCATTACCAATACAAGCCTCTGTTTGTTTATTTTCAACATAAAAGGCTGCATTTTGGTGGGGGTTTTCGCCGTAGCGCATGGTTTGCGCCAGTGTGAACTGCGTGTTGAAGGTGTTTGGAAAATCACGTTTTTCGTTTTCGCAATTACGAGCCCCTAGATAGTTTGCAATCATGCCATCGTATTGGGCTGTATGTTCAAAGGCCTTAACAGCAAGATCATAGCGAGTTGCAAGGCATGTTGAACCATTATTTTGCATCATTTCATCCAGAACGGATTGGTAGTCACTGGCATTAACAATGATATTTACCCACTGATAATTTTTGGCGCTTGAGCGCACCATAGTTGGCCCGCCGATGTCTATATTTTCAATAGCCGTTGGTAAATCACAGTTAGGTTTTGCGACAGTTTCAGCAAATGGGTACAGGTTTACAACAACCATATCAATCGCTTGAATACCATGCTCAGCCATTACTTGGTCATCTTGACCTCGGCGTCCAAGAATACCGCCATGGACCTTTGGGTGTAGCGTCTTGACTCGGCCGTCCATCATTTCCGGAAAGCCTGTGTAGTCAGACACTTCTTTAGCTGCGATTCCTTCTTCAATAAGAAGTTTGAACGTACCGCCGGTAGACAGAATTTCTACACCCAAGCTGCTAAGTGCGCGTGCAAAATTGACGATACCGGTTTTATCTGAAACACTGATTAAAGCGCGTTTAACAGGAATGTAATCGCTTAAGTCGCTCATAATTATTGCCGTTCTTTAGTGGGGTTAATGATTAAAGTAAGTCGTACTGTTTGAGTTTTTTACGCAGTGTGCCACGGTTTAACCCAAGCATCTCTGATGCTTTGGTTTGGTTGTTGCGGGTGTAGCGCATAACTTCTTCAAGTAGAGGGGCTTCTACTTCGTTCATCACCATTTGGTAAACATCGACAACTTCTTGGTCATCAAGATGGTGAAAGTAAGCTTGCATAGCCAGAGTAACACTCTCACGCAAGGTGCGAGTCTTTTGGCTATTTTGTTGTTGAGCGTTAGCGATTGATGAATTGAATCACCATCCGGAGTGGATGAATATTTACAATAAAGTAATTATTACATTGCGAACTCATGATGCGGGGAATACAGTAACGGGTTTAGATTACAAATTGGCGGAAATTCTGGATCGTTTGTATGAAAATAGACAAAGTATTGCGATTAAGTAGATGAATCTA
>JALRIU010000153.1 GCA_023255355.1 Pseudomonadales bacterium
ATCGACACCATGCCCGAGCAGTATTACTGGGTGCACAAGCGCTTCAAGACCCGGCCCGAGGGCGAGCCTGGTTTTTATTGAATCGGTCTACGGGCCTGCGGCTGCAAAAAGCCCGCGATTTCGGTGATGACGCGCTCGGGTTGCTCGTGCAGATCATTGGAATAAGCCTGCTATTGCAGAGATTGTAGCAACAGTACTAAACACCTGTCCTGCACATGCAGTTGGCAGTTACGAAGCAGTCGAAGCGTGGTGTGAAGATGAAGATGAACGCCGTAGCAAGTATGTGACTTGGAAACTACTCCAAGGACCTGTAACACAATCGTATGATGAGGCAGTACCATTCTAATGGAACACACTTGGGAATATTGCGATCTTTGCGAACACGATGTAGTAATCTGCGGTGCCTGCGGCAACAACACCTGCAACGGCGGCAGTGGCATAGTGGATGGCAAACCTTGTGAGCATTGTGATGATGCTTACAAAATATATATTGATACTATGAATAACGAATCGAAAGGATAGAACAATGGCATATGTAACAGTTGATGTAGAGTTGGACGAGTTTGACGACGACGAACTTGTAGAAGAAGTAAAAGCTCGTGGTTATACAGTAGTTGAAGAAGAAGAAGTAAAAAAGTTTGAAATGGAAGATTGGAAACTTTGCAAACGTTTTGTATCCATAATTTTCTTTAACTCTGTCTAATCGGATTAAAAATAGGAGAACCTCGCTTAGCACGCAACGAGGGTACAACTTTGCCATCAGTATCGACTATGCCATATTGTTGCGCCAATTCGGCGGTGATAAACGTCCCCCCAGTATGACGCATAGCATCAGGATCTTCGTATACCGCTGCGATAACCAAGCCAGGAAACTCCGGCGTGGAACTATCACTCAACGTCGTCGACGCCTGCCCTTCAAGGCCAGGAATATTGGCAAGGTTGTGCTTGGCTAATTCGGTCATCGTCAACCCCTGCCACAATGAAATAGACGCCACATTATATGGTTCTAGCTCAATTGCCATATCGCGTGACATTCTATCAGCTGCTGTTTTACACATACCAAACACTACGCCATAAGTATAGGCGGTACCAGTATAGCCAGAGGTTTGTACGATCAAGCCTGAACCTTGCGGCGCCATAATTTTAGCGGCGTGCCAAGCACACACGTAACTCGATCTCACCCCGACATCAACCATCTGCCAATTCGATAGAGGCTTTTCCCAAAAAGGTTTGTTAACAACCAGATCATCCGCTAGCGAAAAGGCATTATTTACCAAAATATCTAACCGACCTTGCTCTTGTGTAATACGAGTAAACAACGAACGTATTTGCTCATCATCCGCAAAATCAATCTGAATGGGAATACCTAGACCACCGAGATCAGTGCACTCTTTTGCGGTTTCAGTTACAGCACCACCAATCGGATGATCTCCTTTATTTAAGGTACGACCAGTGACATACACAGTGGCGCCCTTAGAGGCTAATACTTTGGCAATCCCCTTACCTATTCCTCGACTCGAACCGGTCACTAACGCAACTTTTCCTTGTAATGACACTTTTACTTACTCCTTAGGTTGAATCTTTGACTCACATTGATTAATGAAACATCATCAATGGTTTTGTTAGCCTGCTGTGACACCATTATCAATCGACAAACAACTGCCGTGGTAGGCGCGTCCTGCATCAGAACACAGCATCGCAATAAGGTTTGCAGCATCATCTACCTCCAAGGTACCTCTCATACCTGAGTAACGTTTTAATAGACCAAAATCAACATCTTTAGGCGGAATAAAGTTATTTGCAATATTTGTGGCCATACCACCCGGTGCTACTGCGTTAATGCGAATAGGACGGTGCATATACTCCATTGCCAGCGATTTAGTCATATTCGTTAAACCTGCTTTGGTGGCTCCATAAGCTGCAGTATATGCCTGTCCCATAGAAGCAGCTTGTGAAGTTACATTGACAATAGCGCCCGCAGATTCGAGCAAATGTGGTATCGCCGCCTGCATTAAAAAGAAAGGGCCGCTAAGATTTACTGCAAGCGTTTTTTCCCAATCTAATTGGCTCATTTCATGGGCATTACAGAGAACGATAATACCGGCGACATTACATAACGCATCGAGCCTACCAAAATACGAGTGAGCTTCGGCTACCACAGCAACACATTCTTCGCGCAAACCAATATCTGCCTGTCGAATTAAATATTGTGCGCCCAACTCACTGAGTTGAGATGCGGTTTCTTCCAACCCGGCAAGATTAATATCCACAACACAAACACTGGCGCCCGCCTGAGCTAATTTTATCGCCGTCGAGCGCCCTAGTCCTGAGGCAGCACCTGTTACGATAGCCACCTTATCTTGCATATTGATATCGATACTTAACATGCGCTGCTCCTATTAATTGGTGTAGCGACCACCGTTGACGCCAAGCGTATGACCCGTGATGTAATCTGCATCATCTGAGGCTAAAAACGCTACTGCAGCCGCGATATTTCGGGGTTTACCTGGGCGCTGCATTGGCGTTGTTTTGGCAAAAGCATCTACATCGATTGGCGCTTCTTGTAATCCTTCGGTATTTACAAAATTAGGTGGGACATTATTCACAGTAATCCCGCGAGTCGCGTACTCAAGCGCCAATGCTTTACTAAAGCCAATTATACCGCCCTTAGAAGCTGCGTAATGAGACATAGATTTCGCCCCTGCCTGAGCTGACGATGAAGAGATATTAATCACTCTGCCCCATTGCTGCTCAACCATGTCCGGAATAATTGCCTTGCAACATAAAAATGGTCCTTTAAGATTGATGGCCATTAAGTTGTCCCACAACTCCTCAGTTAAATCCTCAAATTTACAAAAAGGCGATAATGCAGCGTTGTTCACAAGAATGTTAATTTTGCCAAGTTCAGCATGAGTCTTCTCCACGAAGCCTGCAATGGTTTTCGCATCGGCACAATTTCCAGTACAAGTGATTGCTTTTACACCCAGTTGTCTGACCATTGCAGCAGTTTCATTTAAACCGTCAGCATTCAAATCCCACAGTGATAAATCGATTCCATCTTCGGCTAATCGTTGTGCTATCGCGCGACCAAGCCCCCTTGCTGCACCAGTAACTACTGCAATTTTTCTCATTTTTGGCTCCATTTATAACACGTCATTTAATACGTGATTAGCTGCGATATACGCAAATGTATAGGCAGGACCAATGCTGGCACCTGCACCGGGATATACTCTGCCATAGGCTGATGCTGTGCAGACACCCGTAGCGTACAAACCACCAATGATTGCACCATCGTCTTTCAACACCCGAGCAAATTCATCGGTAACCACGCCGCCATAGGTGCCCACATCACCAGGCACGACTGGTACGGCATAAAATGGCGCCTCATCAAGCGCCCCAAGACTTGCAGAAGGCTTGTGCCAGGCATCGCCTAACCACTTATCATATTCACGATGGCCGCGCCCAAAATCCTCATCGACCCCTTTCAAGACAAAACCATTAAAACGTTCAACTGTGGCAAGCAAAGTATCAGCATCAATCGACATCAATTGAGCTAACTCGGGAATACTATTGGCCACTTTGAGAAAACCTGCAGCCTCCCATTGTTGTAATTTTTTACCGCCACGAACGCCTGCTATGCCCTTGCTTTTGACGCACCGGCTATCCATTACAATCCAACTAGGAACTGCGGGTGATTGTTTATTGTGATCTAGCATACCGCGACAAAATGCCACATAAGATCCGCCTTCATTCTGAAAACGCTGACCGCTTTGATCAACCACGATGGCATGGGGATGGGCACCAAGTTGCTGTGCGCCGGGTTTAATAAAGTCGTTTTCTTTACCAGGTGGCAAGATTGTTTGATAGCCTACCATCATGTCCATATTGTTCGTCGCAGCACCTTTGCGCATCATTTCTTCTATCATTTCACCCGTATCGGTATCGATAGCATTGCTCCAAGTAGTACTGGTATGGGGCTGATACTTGTCGCGCATAATTTGATTTTTCGCAAAACCGCCCGAGTCCATCATGACAATATCAGCTTTAATCCTTTGCTTATTGCCATTAATCTTCGCCACCACGCCAATGACTTGATTATTTTCAATCAGAAGTTCTTCTACGGGAGAATCAACGCTAAACTCAACCCCTGCTGCCAGAGCGGCTTTCATCATCTGTCCCTGTAATGCAAGACCTGCAGACACGGTTTTCTTACCCATCAACACATGACCGATTAAACGCAGGATAAATCTCAATAATACGCGCCGTGATTTCCAGGTATGTTTAAGATTTTTAAATTCAAAGGCATCACTCAACATCAAGGGCAAGGGTAAAAAACCCCGCTGCATTTTTTTGCACCATGGACCTAACTCTTTCAAATTAAATAACTCTGACACGACAGTTCGACTAGTTTTACAACCACCAGGACGATCATCGTAATAATCAGGCCAATGTTTTACGCGAGTTAAACGAACCCCCTGCGAGATAAGATATTCCAACATTTTTGGGCCTTCTCGCAGCAATGCTTCTCGGCGTGCAGGGGTTGATCCAGGTACATCCTCAGCACCTTCGACAAGGTTATCAATCAGCTTTTTACCCTCGTCATAACTATCTGCAACTCCATCACGAACCTGCAAAGGATTATTGGGTATCCACATCACACCACCTGATCGCGCTGTCGTTCCACCTATTAAAGATGCCTTTTCAAGCAACAAGACAGATTTACCAGCCTTGGCAGTCATCTGCGCAAAACACATTGATCCAGCGCCACTACCGACCACCACCACATCGACTTGTTTATCAAATTCGTTCATGTTCACTCCGCGTCCTTAACAAGATTCGCCAATAGGCGCTCTTTTATCTTATGTTTTAATACCTTGCCAGCATCATTTTTGGGAAGAGATGACCAACACTCTACCTGTTCAGGTATTTTGAATTTAGCGACGTTCTTAGCCAGCAAATAGTCAAAAAATACAGCCACATTCGGCATACAGTCTGTTTCAGGAACGACAACAGCAACAGCTCTTTCGCCTGTTTTTTCATTTGGAATACCAACAATTGCAATTTCATTGACGAAAGGATGAGTAATCAGTAAGTCTTCAATTTCTTTAGGAGAAATGTTTTCGCCATTTCGAATAATGATGTCTTTACTACGCCCCGAAATAACCAAATATTTATCGTCTAACCAGGTTGCTAGATCACCCGTTCGATAAAAACCATCAACATCGAAAACCTCAGTTTCATCATCAGCATGAACGTATCCCACCAACATTTGTGGCCCTCGCGCCAACACTTCATTGGCAACGAGTTTGATGTCTGCTATCCCAGGCCGGCCATCGGTTTCAGATGCATAGTATTCTTCACCGGGCAACAATGCACCGACACTAGTGACAGGCACTTCGGTCGAGCCATAGACTCGCGACACCGCGGCCTTAGCAAAATATTGTTGCGCGTGTTGTATCAGCGAAGCGGGCACTGACGCGCCACCACAAATAAAAACTTCTAAATCAGGCAAATGACTATTTATCTCTTCTGCAGCAGCTAACAACTGACTCAAAAAAGGTGTGGCACCAGCAAAATGAGTGCAATGTTGATTAATCAGTAGTTGAACACCACTGACTGGCTCCCATTGTTCCATCAAAACAGTGCAAGCACCTAATATTAAGGGCGTTTCAAAAGCATATATAGAGCCGCCAATATGACTAATTGGCGAGGC
>JALRIU010000253.1 GCA_023255355.1 Pseudomonadales bacterium
ATAGATGTCGCCGGACCGGCTTTAGACAATTATGAATTTAGTGATGACGGCGCGGTGCCCATGTGTGTTGATTCCATCGAGGTGTTTAATACCGAAGGCACCAGGGCCTACAACTGCAACTTTCATAATTTTCTCCTTTAGTCGGCCCAGTACAAGGCCATTGGATTATCGACTAATAGTTTTTGCTGTAGCTCTTCAGTGACAGCAATATGTGGAATCACATCAACCAAATGACCATCATCGGGCATGTGGTTTTTCATGTTGGGATGCGGCCAATCGGTGCCCCACAACACGCGGTCAGGAAATAGCTCAACGATTTTGCGCGCAAACGGCACAACGTCTGAGTAATTTGGTGGACCTTCTTGCGACAAACGCTCAGGACAACTCACTTTTGACCAAAAATTAGGGTTCTCTTGCATCAATTTAATGAACAAACCAAATTCGGGGCCATCGACATCTTTGGATACATCAGGTCGACCCATGTGATCAACAACCACTGTGGTAGGCAGCGATGTAAAGAAATCGTATAGCTCAGGTAGCTCTTGTGCCTCGAAGTAAATCACAATATGCCAACCCAAGTTCTTGATGCGATTAGCAATGCTTTGTAATGAATCGAATGGCAAAGCATCCACTAAACGCTTCACAAAATTAAAGCGGACACCCCGCACACCGGCGGCGTGCAAGGCTTGTAACTCTTCATCGGTGACAGAGGCTTTGACCGTTGCCACGCCACGCGCCAAACCATTTGAATGATTTAAAGCATCAACTAAGGCGCGATTATCGGCACCGTGACAAGTGGCTTGCACGATGACATTTCTGCTAAAGCCCAGGTAGTCACGCAATGCCCAAAGCTGATCTTTTGAAGCGTCGCAAGGTGTGTATTTGCGTTCAGGGGCAAAAGGAAAATCATCACCAGGTCCAAACACATGACAATGCGCATCAACCGCGCCAGCAGGGGGTACATACGAAGGTTTGCTAGGCGATTGGTGCCAATGCAACCAATCACTATCAGGAGTAAAAGCGGCCATTAAAATGTCATCCCCGGTTTACCCATTGCTGTCAAACGTGCATCTAAACGAGGATAAACGCGACGTGCGTTGCCTTCGAACACGTTGTAACGCTCTTGTTCAGTGAGATCCAAGGCATCTAGATAACGTTTTGTATCATCAAAATAATTGCCGGTTTGCGGATCAATACCACGCACTGCGCCCACCATTTCAGAACCGAATAGAATATTCTTGTTGTCGATCACTTTGAATAACAAATCAATACCAGGCTGATGATAAACACAGGTATCAAAGAACACGTTTTTCATAACGTGCTGATCGAGTGGAGGCTGCTTCAACATGTCAGCCAAACCACGGTAGCGACCCCAGTGATAAGGCACTGCACCGCCGCCATGAGGAATAATGAAACGCAACTCAGGGAAGTCTTTAAACAAATCACCTTGGATAAACTGCATAAAGGCAGTGGTATCAGCGTTGATATAATGCGCGCCGGTGGCGTGGAAGTTGTGATTACAAGAACCAGACACATGAATCATAGCAGGCACATCGAGCTCGACCATTTTCTCGTAAAACGGGTACCAGCTTTTATCGGTCAACGGCGCTGATGTCCAGTGACCGCCCGATGGATCCGGATTGAGGTTACAACCAACAAAGCCTAGCTCATTAACACAACGCTCTAACTCTTCAATAGAGTTTTCAATAGGAACGCCTGGTGATTGAGGTAATTGGCAAACACCAATGAACGTTTCTGGGTAAAGGTCTACCACGCGCTTGATTAAATCGTTACAAGCAGCTGTCCACTGCCGAGACACCTGTTCGTTACCGACATGGTGTGCCATCGTCGAAGCACGGGGTGAAAAAATGGTCATATCCGCACCGCGCTCTTTCAATAAACGTAGTTGGTTCTTCTCGATTGATTCACGAATTTCGTCATCGCTGATCACCGGCGGACGAGGAAGCTCAGCACCGCTCTTAAATGCAGCGATTTGTGCTTCGCGAAACACCTGATGGGGCTCAGGTGCAGTAGTGTAGTGACCGTGACAGTCAATAATTAACATGGAGCTACTCCTTGTGATTCTATTTGCTGACGAATCGATGTCAGCATGGCGGATAATTCTTTTTCATTAAGTGCGCTATTAAATTGCGGTGCCCAATCTTGGCGTTCAACACAGGCAGCACTCATCCAGGGGTCGATACCTGCGTCACGCACAGTTTCTGTGACCTCACGCATTTCTTCCGCGCGACGCACACCGTGCAACAGGGACCGAGAAATTAAATAACGGGCGTGTTCTGACCAATCAGGACATGGAAATAAGTTATTTAGCGACTTTAATACGGCATCTTCTACGCCATAGTATTTAGCTGCTAACATCGACTCCGTAACCAAGGCTTCCATACCTTTAATCATGACACTGCGGCACATCTTTGTGGCTGCCGCTTTACCGTATTCAGACGAACAAAACGTCATGCCGCTAAAGCCAAGCTGATGACCGACAGCAAGAAACGTTTCTGCATTTGGCCCAGCCAACAATATTGGCGAGGCAATACGTTGGGGATCAATGGGCGACATGACAGCCGCTTCAACAAATCGCCCAGACTTTTCTGCGACCATCCTAGCAAGGGTCTGTTTGGTGATGGGGGACACCGAATTAAAATCCACAAACCATGCGTTGTATTGCAAACCTGGCAGTACGGCTTCAGCAGCGTCAATTGCTTGTTGGGCCGTCACTGCTGAAAGCACTAAGCAGGCCTGACCTAGTAGCGGGGCGGCTTCCACAGCGATAACTCGCGGGTGACCCGCTAGGGATTTCAAATGGGCGATTGGCTTGCTCTCAGGATGAGCAAACTGCTTATCCCATACTAATATCTCGGCTTGGGTATGCTGCAATAAATCCTCGACAAGCCGTACACCGACTTCGCCAAGACCCAGCATGCCAATTCGAGAAATTGAACTCATAGCCAAACATCCGCCGCTATGAAGACTTCACCTCGCATCAGCATGCGTGCCGTGCGCAAAAGTGCAGCGCGATTCACTACCAAGGTATCCATCGAGGCAGTGCCTACCACATCCATTTCTACCGAAAAGAAACCGGTGGGATGCTCGACATCCATCATGTGTACGCCGTCCTGTACTGCATTGCCAGTCACACGCTGGGCTACCGAGCCTGGCACAGCACAGGCTGTGGCCACACTAACAGAGCCAAGAACACCAATGGCTTCATGGACACGGTGAGGGATAAAGGTACGGGTATTTATCAAACCGCCAGCTAAGGCAGGTGATACTAAGCTCATTTTGGGGACGGTTTTATTGCTAACATCACCCAAATTCATTTTGTGGCCAATTTCTAAACGGATCGCTTCGATGCGCGCCTTCAAATCAGCGTTTGCTTCCATCTCGGCCGGGCTTTCATTACCGCTTAAGCCAAAATCGGCAGCGTCTAAAACGACGACGGGCATACCGTTATCGATACAAGTCACCTTCACACCTTGTACCTCATCCACTGCGTTTCCAGTGGGTAATAGTGCACCACAACTTGAACCGGCAATATCCAAAAAGTCGGTAGGAATGGGTGCCGAAGTACCAGGTACACCATCAATACGAGCCGAACCGCTGTAATTAACTACACCATTAGGTGTTTCAACACGAGCCACGGCGACAGCACCAGTGTTCACCATGTGAATGCGAACATCTGTCGTCTCACCAGCTATGGCCACCAAGCCGGTTTCAATGGAAAATGGCGCGACACCAGCCAGAATATTGCCACAGTTTTGTGCAGTCGAGACCTCTGCCTTATTCACTACAACCTGCACAAACAGGTAGTCGACATCAGCATCCGGACGGGACGAAGGGGACACAATCGCCACCTTGCTAGTCAAAGGATGGGCGCCGCCCATGCCGTCGATTTGACGATCATCAGGTGATCCCATAGCTGCCAAAAGCACCGCATTACGCGTCGCTTCATCAGCAGGCAAATCACTGGCCAGAAAATACAATCCTTTCGATGTACCGCCACGCATGACAGCACAAGGAATCGCGCGCTGCATAGTTAGTCCTTTTGATAATCTTTTTGATCGACGTAAACGAGTCCTTCTGATGCTAAACGCTCACGCATGTTGTAGATATCTAAGCCCAACTCACCCTTTTCAAAAAGTGGACGCTTACTGGCTTCGTTCTTTTCGCGGGCAAGCATTTTTTCGTGCACAGCAGCAGCTTCTTTACGGCGCACAACCACCACGCCGTCGTCATCAGCAATGATGACATCGCCTGGATTCACTAAGGCACCAGCGCACACCACAGGAATATTTACATTGCCGACGGTTTCTTTCACGGTGCCTTGCGCGAAGATTGCTTTTGACCACACAGGGAAGCCCATCTCGGTTAATGTCGCGACGTCACGCACGCCTGCATCCATGATTAAACCGCGCACACCGCGCGCTTTAAGAGATGTTGCTAACAAATCGCCAAAATATCCGTCTTCACAGGGACTGGTTGGTGCAACGACTAAAATATCGCCGGGTTGGCATTGTTCAACCGCCACGTGCAACATCCAGTTATCACCAGGAGCAACTTCTACAGTTACCGCCGTACCAGCAATACGCGCTGGACGGTAGATAGGACGCATGTAACTAGCAAGCAAGCCCTTACGACCTTGCGCTTCATGGACAGTGGCCACTTCTGCGCCTTGGAATTTTTCTACGATGTCCGCATCGGTACGAACAATATTGGTAACACAAACACCCATGATTAGTCCTCTCAAAATGGAGCGGAGATTATGAACTGGACAAATGTGACAATCCCGTTCAAAATTCGCCCAATCTAATAAGATTTATCTATACCCATGCAAACTGAACTGCTCAATATCAGACACATACAGGCACTTATATATGCGGCACACAGCGGCAGCCTGCACGATGCCGCGGAAAGAGTCTTTTTATCTCAGCCTGCGGTTTCACAAGGCATACAGAAACTTGAACAACAATTAGGCTGTACTTTATTAGAACGTTCGAAACGAGGCACAATGCCAACCCCCGAGGCAGAAATCTTTATTACTCGCGCCGAGCGTGCCTTGCGCTGGATCAATAGAATCAGCCTACTGCTTGATAAAAAAAGACCCGAAATAAAATACACACGCCTATTAAGTGCAGCCCAACTACGCATATTTAGTCGTGTCGTAGACACTGAGAACTTTAAACGCGCAGCCATTAGTCTTGGCCTTACCCAACCAACCATCACTCGTACAATCAATGATATTGAAGCGATCTGCGAACAACATTTCTTCCATCGCTCACCCTTTGGCGTACAACCCAATCACGCGGCCAAGAATATCGCCCGAGTTTGCGATATCTATTTCAGTGAAATGAAACAGGCTATCACTAGCCTACAAGAAGCCCAAGGCATGCATAAGGGGGAACTGGTGGTAGGAAGTTTGCCACTCGCGAGAACGGACTGGGTACCTTCTGCTGTGATTCGCCTGTTAAAGGAATATCCTAACTGCAAGGTAAGTATTCAGGATGGTCCTTATGATTCACAGTTACACGAACTGCATCATGGCCGCATTGATATCATCGTGGGCGCCTTGCGGCCCAAAATTAGCAGCAACGAATTAGCGCAGCATAAACTATTTGATGAATTGTTAGATGTCGTTGTGAGACAGGATCATCCACTAGCACAGTTAGCCACTATCGACATTAATGACCTTGCCAAATTGGCTTGGATTGTGCCCCGTGAAGGGACGCCAGCACGCCAAGTTTTCAAAAATCTATTTACTGATGCAGGCCTTTCGATACCCATCAATCCAGTTGAATGTAGCTCGCTTGTTGCCATTAGAAAATTGTTAATGAGTAGCGACCGTGCCACCCTCTTGTCGCAAAGACAAGTTGCCGTCGATGTAGACAACGGTAGCTTAGCTATATTGCCAATTATTTTGCCAGGCACCGGTCGAGATATTGGTTATACCACTCGCAAAGAGTGGGAACCCACGCAACTGCAGCGCAGGTTCTTAGAGCTTTTGATTGAAGAGGCGTCGCTGAATTAGCGACTAATGAGCTGCTATCGAAGCATACATCGTTTGCGTAATAGGTTTGGTATACCCCAAACGCGATGTCATGGCGAGATCCGCACTAGGTAACGAATGTAAAACCGATTCAGGCGTCACACTGTCCTTGTCACCCCAGTAGCCCAACATATGTGCATGGCGGTAGGATTTAAGATCCTGACCGGGATCGACAAAGAAGCGGCGGAAAATACCATCAGATATACGAAGGTTCATCCACAACATATAAAAGGGCTCATCCACAGCACGCAAAAACTTATGCAGACTCAATAATTGCTGCTCACGTTCAGCCCCAGAGATATCAGTACGAAGCAAAATCTTTTTGAACATATATTCGTAGGTCGCAACGATGATACCTTCTTTTGCGTGGAAGTATTGATACAAAGAACTATTACAAATACCTACACGATCAATCATTGGCGCCAGTGAACCATGAGGTGACCAGCCATCCATCAGCATGGTTTCGCAGGTTTCTAAGACAGATAAAACTAAAATTGCTGAACGTGTTTGCTGTGGTACTTTTTTTGGCAACAACATTTCTACAGGGATATTCATGTCGACCTCATTTTTTAGAATTATAAAGAAGTAATCTTCTTAAATACTCAGGCTTTAAAGATCATACATCTTTACGCCGCCAATGATGTAAACGATTACATCATAAAAATGAAAACGTTTACAAGTGTTTTTTTTTAAAAGTCCAAAAACTTATATGCGAATACTGGCAAATCAATGAGATGCCAAAGTTTTTAATGGAATAACATTTATCAATACTCTTTTGTATACATTTAAAGGCATAACAAAGAATATATCCCTATACTGAAAATCAAATTATTATTAATTAAAAACAATAGGATAAAATAAATTATAAGTATTTAATGCACTACAAGACCATTTTAATTTCATAAAAAATGCATACATTGGCTATACATAAGTCTCTTTCAGGATTATATTAGTCGCATTAAAAAACATCTAAATTGAGCTGTTTGTAGACAATGCTCAATGATTTATATTTTCAGCATTAGACACATTCATTCTTGGAGCTAACAATGAGCTACGCAGAAATCCACCCTAATTGGGATAAAGAACCAGAATCAATTACCGAGGGGTTCTCAATCGAAATTACCGCTAAAGATGTTGAGGGTTTAATCGAATCTGCACCTATGCTCCCACCAGGCACACCAGTAGCAGTGACATTTTTGCCAGGTGAAACCTTAGAAGCGCGTCTTGCTGCCGCTAAGAAAGTTCGTGAACTCGGTTTTGAGCCAATGCCCCATTTCTCGGCAAGACGTATCACTAGCCATGAAGAATTCAAAACTATGCTTGAAT
>JALRIU010000306.1 GCA_023255355.1 Pseudomonadales bacterium
GATTGGCACTGTGTTAAAACCATGGAGGCACATCATATCCTGCAATTTTATCGCGCTGCTTTTTTGAAGCGTCTGCGTCGATGCTAGAACGAGGCGGGGTCCAATTTTTGAAGCGTTAGCGAGGACGCTATAGCAAGGCGCAAAAAAAATCAGCTGAGGAGTTTACATCTAGTAAATGGTCGATTTCTGTTCCCGACAGAATCGACATGCCTACATCCATGTAGGCAACTCGATTTTTGAAGTAACGAAGCTAGAGCAAGGCAGCTAGCTTCAAAACAAATTATTTGGAAGTAAACTCAGGATAAGCCTCCATCCCACACTCCGCAATATCAACACCTTCGTACTCTTCTTCTGCTGACACTCGGATGCCCATCACTGCTTTGATGATTGACCATACGATTAGGCTACATACGAATACCCAGGTAAAGATAACTAGTGCACCGGTTAACTGACCTATGAAGGTTGCATCGCTATCTGAGAGAAGCACTGCAAAGATACCCCATAGACCTACGACGCCGTGTACTGAGATTGCACCGACAGGATCGTCGATTTTCAACTTATCTAGGGCTAGGATGCTAAACACAACTAATACACCGCCGGCTGCGCCAATCATGGTTGCTAGTAGTGGTGTTGGGTCGGCAGGTTCTGCGGTGATTGCTACTAGACCAGCCAATGCACCGTTTAGAGCCATTGTCAGGTCTGCTTTACGGAACAAGAGGAACGCTGTAACTAGAGCTGCTATTAAGCCACCTGCTGCTGCCGCATTGGTATTTAGGAATACGTTTGCGACTTCGTTTGCGACTGCGACACCACCCAATTTAAGCGTTGAACCACCGTTGAAACCGAACCAGCCCATCCACAAGATGAAGGTACCGAGGGTTGCCATGGGTAGGTTTGCACCTGGAATCGCCATGATCTGACCTTCTTTACCGTATTTACCTTTACGTGGGCCTAGTAACAATACACCTGCTAGTGCTGCTGCGGCACCGGCCATGTGAACAATGCCAGAACCTGCGTAGTCACTAAAGCTTAATTCGCCGATAAATGGCACGGCATTACCGCCCCATGTCCAGCTGCCTTCCATTGGGTAAATGAAACCTGTCATTACTACTGAAAAGACTAGGAATGCCCAGAGCTTCATACGTTCTGCAACCGCGCCTGAAACGATAGACATACAGGTCGCTACGAACACAACTTGGAAGAAAAAGTCTGACGCGCCTGAGTAGACTGAGTCACCATCAAAACCATTTTCTGCAGACGCTGCTAGGACACCTGCTATGGCTGCGTCATCCATTTGGGCAACTGTCGTTACACCCGAGAGGAAGTAGCCGCCGCCGTACATTAATTCGTAGCCACAAACCATATACATGGTGCAAGCAATGGCAAAAAGGGCAACGTTTTTGGTTAGAATTTCTGTGGTATTTTTGGAGCGAACTAGGCCCGCTTCTAACATGGCAAAACCTGCTGCCATCCACATAACTAAAGCGCCGCAGATAAGAAAATAAAACGTATCTAGGGCATATTGTAATTCAAAAATTTGGTTTTCCATTTCAGCTCTCCATCAGCATGGTAGGAAGACGCGCTTAAATTGCTTCGTCGCCAGTTTCACCAGTACGAATACGCACTGCTTGTTCTAGGGCTGTGACAAATATTTTGCCATCGCCAATTTTGCCGGTTTGAGCGGCTGAGCTAATCGCTTCGATAGTTTGATCAACAATGCCATCGCTGACTGCAACTTCGATTTTTACCTTGGGTAAAAAATCTACTACGTATTCTGCGCCGCGATAGAGTTCGGTATGACCTTTTTGTCGACCAAAACCTTTCACTTCGGTCACGGTGACACCTTGTACACCGATATCTGACAAGGCTTCACGCACGTCGTCTAATTTGAAAGGTTTTACAATTGCTGTAATGAGTTTCATTCAACACCCCCTTTGGGTCATTAAAAATCCCGGCCTTGGCCGGGAATAAACATTTATAAAGAGAAAGATTTACTGATGCTGAAAATGAGCGCTTCGTCGCGACCATCGGTGCCATTTAACTCAGAACTGTTTGATATCAAGGTCACGCCAATATCAAAGCCAGAGACTTCTGTGCCATAACCAAACTCAAAGTAGTTACCATCTGCCTCATCACCGAAAGCTGCATATTTGCCATACAAGCCGTTTTCTGCACTGTAGGTGATCGAGGTATAGGTATAATCACCACCTGGAATATCGATGCTTAGATCTTCACTCCACTTGCCTTTAGCAAAATCAACACTGATTGGGCCAAAACCTGCTGAAAGATTTAATTCGTTGTATTCAGAATCAAAATCACCAGTGTATTGGTAGCTAGTAAAACCGATGCCGAGACTTAGGCCGCTTTCGGTTTCCATGCCATAGCCACCATAAATGTCGATCTCTAGACCATCACCTACGTCGGCAGCCCATGTTCCGAGGTAAACATTGCCTTCTTCATAATCGATACCGGCAGATGCTGAAGATTCTTTTTGCAATATGCCGCGGTAGTAATATTCAGAAGCGTAACCAACGTTAGCTGAAACTTCGGCAGAAGCATTAGTCGCGGTCATCATTGACGCAGCAATAACAGAAGCAGCAAGAGTTGCAGGAATTAAACGAGTCACTTTTTTCATGTTGTATCTCCAAGTTCGAAGAGGACGTCTCTTCTTTTTTAAGTTGACGGAGTAGTTATTGCACTCGTCGTGCCAACTTTTAAATTTATAATAATTTCAATAACTAACAATATAAATTCGTGTTTTTATAATATTTTTATAGTTAAATAACCTTCAAAATTGCACCGCTTTGGTGCAATGATTGATTTTGGTGCAAAACAACTGTGCGATAGAACAGGGCACAAATCTGAGCTTTTGCGGTAAACTAAGCCCATATAAGGAGACACCAATGCAAAAGCCCCCTTTCTCGATTGAAGATTTTTTAAAACAAGCGGCAGAACTATTACCCGGCGAAGCTGCCCGTGATGACATACAAAAGAATTTGCGCGCGTTGATTCAGAGCATGCTTGAAAAGATGGATCTTGTGACCCGTGCTGAATTTGACGCCCAGAAAGAAAAACTGCAGCGCTGCCAAGCTCAATTAGCTGACCTTGAACAACAACTAAAGGCACTTAGCGAGTAATAGCACCGCGACAAAGCAAGGATGCATTATGTCGCTAGCACTCTCTCTCAGCCGGGCTATGCACGGCCTAGATGCGCCATTGGTGCATATCGAAACTCATATATCTGGTGGTTTACCCAAGTTAAATTTGGTGGGACTCGCCGAAATGACTGTCCGCGAGAGTAAAGATCGCGTTCGCAGTGCGCTGTTGAATGCCAACTTTCAATTTCCTAGGCAGCGCATAACGATCAATCTAGCGCCGGCTGATTTGCCAAAGGGTGGCAGTCGCTTTGACTTGGCCATTGCGCTAGGCATTTTGGTGGCATCAAAGCAATTACCGCGAGGCGTTCTTGACGGTTATGAGTTTATTGGCGAGCTCGGCCTCGATGGCAGCTTACGCCCGGTGCATGGCACATTGAGCGCTGCGTTGGCTTGCAAATCACAGAACCGCTGTTTAATTGTCCCGGCGGTTAATCAACATGAAGCGGCGATTGTCAGCGATGCAAATTGCCTAGCTGCAAATAGTTTATTAGAGATTTGCCAGTACCTCACTGGGGAGTGCTCGTTACCTAGGTGCCAGCCGTCACCCCCAATAGATCAACACAATCTATCTGATATGAGCGAAGTCATTGGTCAGGGAAGCGCCAAGCGCGCCTGTGAGCTCGCTGCTGCCGGGGGCCATAATTTGTTGCTATTTGGTAGCCCTGGCACCGGCAAGTCGTTACTGGCGCAACGTTTTAGTAGCATTTTACCGCCGCTACAAGAGAACGAAGCGCTCGAGGTTGCTGCAATACAGTCGCTGACAGGTAAAATAAACCAATGGGGAATTCGACCGTTTCAGTCACCGCACCACAGCGCCTCGCCCATTTCGTTATGCGGAGGTGGCACTGACCCTAAGCCCGGGGCTATTACTCTGGCCCACAACGGCGTGCTGTTCCTTGACGAATTGCCTGAATTTCAACGCTTGAGTATTGAGATGTTGCGAGAGCCATTAGAAAGCGGCGAAATACATATCGCACGCGCGAAAGGGATGACCTGTTTTCCGGCGCGTTTTCAACTTATCGCAGCGATGAACCCCTGCCCTTGTGGATATGCAACCAGCGATATTCAACTGACAAGTAAACGCTGCCGCTGCAGCCCTGAACAGATTCAACGCTATCGCAGTAAAATCTCTGGACCGATGCTCGATAGAATCGACCTACATGTGGCCATGGACAACCAAACCCTCGATTTGTTTGGGGAGCAGGTCGAAACTGAAGCCAGCCATACGATCCAACAGCGCGTGATTGCAGCCCGTGAGAGACAGCTGCATCGACAAGGGTTCAATAATGCTCAACTCGCACCGAATGATATCAAAGCATTACTTAACCAAAAAAGTGACATCGTTAGCTTTATCAACTTGGCCATGAAGAATCTCAGTTTATCGCCAAGAGCAACGCACCGTGTACTGCGAGTTGCCCAAACCTGTGCCGACCTTGCCGGTCGCGACATTCAACTTGATGATGTTAAAGAGGCGCTTTCACTAAGACAATTTGAACTGTCGGAATAACAACGGGCTTGCTACAATACGCGCCCTTTTTAAAAGCCTGCGTACTATGCTCAATCAACGTCAAAAAGAAGCAGTTCACTATATCGACGGTCCCCTTTTGGTGTTGGCCGGGGCGGGTAGTGGCAAGACGTCTGTTATTACGCGCAAAATGGCTTATTTAATCGAGACGTGTGGCTATAAGGCCAGTAATATCGCAGCGGTTACCTTTACCAATAAAGCTGCGCGTGAGATGAAGGAGCGGGTCACCTCTTCAT
>JALRIU010000043.1 GCA_023255355.1 Pseudomonadales bacterium
TCCAATCTGATTGAGCACTGCATAGGTCGGCATCACTGCACCAACATGATTATCAAACGCCCCCTTAAAGGCAGCCATATGCTGCGGCAGACTTTCATTATCAACATGAACATAGCGCCCATAGGAATTGTGACCATCAAAGCCTTGGTCAGCAGCACCATATCCGACCCAATGTTTAACAACAGATAAAACACCTTCTTTAGTCAAACCAACATGAGAACCTTGCAAACCTTTAACCACGGCAGCGACCTGCTGCTGGGTGAGGTCAACATCACTACTGAACGCACCCGCTTGGCGGGACCATCTAGGTTCAGTGGTCAAATCAGCTTGCGGGCCAAGCGCAATATGAAAACCCACTTTGCGATAATCTTGGGCCACAGTATGGGCAAAATATTCTGTTAGTTCAGGATCGCGCAAACTCGCAAGGCCCAACGTTTCTGGCCATTTCGACATACCATGCGCGCTACTTGAAGATCCCACTAAATCCTGAAAATGATGACGCGGGTCTGTACTAATTGAAAAAGGAATGCCAAGTCGGGTCGCTTCAGCTAAAGCTTGCAAGCTGTTATTTTGCGCAGCTAAGAATTGCGGTTCACCGCTTAAACGGCTTAGATAATAAGTAATATGAGATGCCAAATCACCGGCAGTTAAAGTATCGAAATCGTATCCAACCTCAGAGCTGCCTAGCAAACCATCGTGCACAGGTAACGTTGAATGCATCATGGTGCCAATTTTTTCTGGCAGGGTCATTAAACTGACAAGATTACTGGCACGTTCATGAGACAGCAGACGCCAATCCTCATAAGGGTCTAATTGATTATTAGCATTCAAATCTCTAAACAGCAGCCCATCACGTTCAATAATTGGCTTAGACAGCGCTAGAACATCTTGCTGCTTTTGATAGTGATGTTCAGGACCATTATCAGTGCAAGCAACTAACGCGAGAGATGATAAAACAAGGGGTATTACATTGAATTGGCGACGATTAAAAAACATAAAATTAAATATCCATGAGAGGATAACGCGCTTAATGCGTTAAAAGATCTTTATTTTCAGCGCGTAAAATATTTTTCTGTACTTTACCCATTGTATTTCGAGGAAGCTCGTCTCGAAAAACAATCCGCTTAGGGACTTTAAAGCTAGAGATCATATTACGGAGTGCGACAATCATGTCTGATTCAAGCGGTGTTTCACCCGGTTTTGGAACCACCACAGCAACCACCCCCTCGCCAAAGTCTGGGTGCGGCACACCGATCACAGCAGATTCCTTAACGCCAGGCAATTCATCGATGATCAATTCAATCTCTTTTGGATAAACATTGAGACCGCCAGTAATCACCATATCTTTGGCACGGCCTACAATAGCGACGTAATTGTCGCTATCGATCAAGGCTTTATCACCAGTATTAAAAAAACCATCGGCAGTAAAATCTTCTGCTGTTTTTTCGGGCAACTTCCAATAACCTTTGAATACATTTTCGCCACGAACTTGTAGGTTACCAATCTCACCAGACGGGAGGACATTACCATTATCATCCACCACGCGAACTTCTACACCAGGTAAAGCTGGACCAACGGTACCTGCTTTGCGTTCGCCGTGTAATGGATTTGAGGTATTCATGTTGGTTTCGCTCATACCATAACGTTCTAAAATGCGTTGTCCTGTGCGCGCCTCAAAGGCATAAAAAGTTTCTTCAAGCAGCGGTGCAGAACCAGAAACAAACAAACGCATGGTTGAGCAATATTCTGCCGTAAAATCCTGACTCGATAACAACCGTGTATAGTAAGTTGGCACACCCATCATCACCGAACTATTTGGTAACTCTGCCATAACCTCATCAAGATTAAAGCCCTTCAACCATCGCATTGAAGCCCCACTCAAGAAGGCGCAACTTAAAGCAACAAATAACCCGTGCACATGGAAAATAGGAAGCGCATGTAGCAAAACGTCTTGATCAGTAAAGCCCCAATGTTCCACAAGAGAGAGCCCGTTGCTGACGAGGTTGGCATGACTCAACATAATCCCTTTTGGTACGCCAGTCGTTCCGGAAGAATAGAGTAATGACGCCAAGTCGTCCGGCGCCTTTTGCGCAATGCTATAATCTGGCTCAAAATCAGTTTGCCGATCCATTAACGATCCACTTCCATCTGCATTGAGCGTTAACAAATGAGGGACATTATTCTCACTACATAATGCTGACATCATTTGTTCATCAGCACTATCACAAACCACAATTGTTGGCTCGGCGTTGCTGAGGAAATAACTTAATTCGTGCTGTTTGTAGCCCGTATTCAAAGGGTGAAATACCAAGCCAGCGCGCAGACATGCCAGATATAAACAAAGTGCTTCGGGTGATTTTTCAACTTGTACTGAAACCCGCTGACCAGATTCGCAGCCAAACGACTTTAATAAGGCACTCAAGCGTGCAGAGGATGTATCTAAATCAGCAAACGTAAAACGTCTTCCGTCAGCACAAGTTAATGCAACCTTGTCATAGTGCTTTTCAAATTGATGATAAAAACTGGCAAATAGGTTGCTATTGGATTGAGTCATAAAAAACCTTAAAACTTAATTATGCAAAAATAAAACGAACGGCAAAAAACAATACTGATGGCGCCAACAAGCAACCCACACCAGTATAAAATGTTGCTGTCATGGCTCCATAGGGCACTAAGCGAGGATCAGTTGCCGCTAAACCACCTGCCACACCAGACGTAGTACCCATCAAACCACCATAAATCATGGCAGACAAAGGATTATTCAGGCCGATACGATTGGCGATAAAAGGCGTAGCGCTCATCACTAAAACAGACTTAACTAGCCCTGCAGCCACACTTAGCGCAATCACCTCAGAAGAGGCGCCTAAGGCCGTACCTGTAACGGGCCCAACAATGTATGTTGCTGCACCGGCACCAATTGTACTGATATCAACGGGGTCGGTGTAACCAAACAAAATTGCAATTACAGCACCGACTACAAAAGAAATCACAACCCCCATAATCACAGAGAGCGCACCTACAAATCCGGCTTTTTTGATTGCATCGAGATTGGCACCGTAGGCCGTCGAGATAATCGCAAAATCACGAAACATTGCACCGCCTAACAAGGCGACACCAGATAAAACGGTGAAATCAGCAATGCCCTTCTTACCACCAGTGTACAGACCACTGAAGTACGCGATGAGAAGACCCAATGCAATGGCGATGGCAGAGCCATGCACATGGCCTTTCGTGATATTGTCTGATAACCAATAGGCAAACCACATGACTACACCCACAAAAAGAAAGGCGGTAATCAAACCCTGTTTAACTAAAATACTCTCTAAAAGTTCCATAGCTACTTCTCCAGAGGCGGTAACGGCTCACTTTGTCCGCCACTCAATTTAGTAAACACAGGAATCAAGACAAAACTTACAACCACAGCAAGTACACCCGCTAAAAGGGCCATCCATCCACCAGAAACCGCCGCAATGACATTCTGTTTTGCTGCCATTGCTACGACGATTGGAATATACATGGCACTCCAAAATTTGATGCCATCCTCTGACATAGGTTTTATATGAAAACGTTTATCTGAGATGTTGGATAATAAAATG
>JALRIU010000068.1 GCA_023255355.1 Pseudomonadales bacterium
GTTGCGACATCTTTAACTTCAAAGCATACGATGGCTCGATTCATACATACCAGATCATAGATCCAATAAATGGGCCTATACCTACATTTATGGGAAGCTCAACGGCTGTATATGCTTATCAATCAGTATCTACCTATAACAACGGTGTGACGCTGACGTTAAAGCAAAATATCGCTGTTGATTTTGACGCTCGCTCGATCACTAGCGCGGGTGACGCCAACTATCAAATTGATGTCGATGCCACCAGGAGGACAGGAAAGACTAGGGCGGGGCAATTAGTTTTTCACATTATCAGACAGAGTTCGATGCGAGCGATAAGGCACAATGGACACAAAATCTTTACTCAAGCGTTGCGATAGGTGCAGTCGATAGTAAGAACACCTCACTCTATGTGGATGTAAAAACCACGGTATATATCTTGAGCGCCTCCTCAACAGGCGCGTGGGGTTTAGCAGATATATTGGAGTCAGAGATTACATTTAATGATGTCAGTAATACCCATAATGTTTTAGATAACAACCTGTTCGTGCTTGAGCCTAAGTAGTGAAAAAATAGGCAGAAAGTTTTAGCGTAACAAAATGTATTACTCCAGTTGCACGCGACTTTAGCCCGAGAAAGTGCGTATAAACACCAAAGGAGTGTATATGCAGCTAACCGATCAAGATGTATCCAGAATTATTGAAATGGCCTGGGAGGATAGAACACCTTTCGAGGCAATTGATGCCCAATTTGGTATGCCGGAGCCGGCTGTCATCAAATTCATGCAGCAAAATCTTAAACCGAGCTCGTTTAGATTGTGGCGTAAGCGTGTGTCGGCCAGAAAAACAAAGCATTTAAAACTAAGATCGCCTGATGTGAGCAGAGGTTACTGCGCTACCCAGTATAAACAGCGCTAATTGTTACATATAGAAATACGCTAGAAACGGCAGCCAGGCTAAGCCTAATAATATGGATATCGATGCTGCAGATATAAGCGTTTGGGTATTGAGACCCGCCAAAATACTGTAGGCAGATGCCGTCATTCCTAGCGGTGAAGCTGCGCACATTAGCATGGCGATCTGCTGCTTATCTTCGATATCAATCATCATAAATACTAATAAAATGGCACTCAGTCCCCCCAGCATTCTAAGGATGATAATTTCAGTCGCTGGTGCCACATGGCTTCTAGCTGGTGCAAATGAAATCCCCATGCCCATTAGTAAAACGGGGGCTGTCATATTGCCAAGCGCGTTAAAGGGTTCGTGCAGAATGTCGGGGATATGAATTTCCATAAACGACATAAATAACGCAATGAAAATCGTCCACAAAAAAGGTGCTCGAATGATGTTGTTGATGATTTTTTTGCCTTTGAGGTCGTTGTCGCCATAGTAAAACGCAATTGCATAAACAACGGTGAAAATCATCAATGCATTACCAAGATCGTATAGCAGTGCAAAAGTAAGCGCCTCAGGACCAAAAAAGACAAGTGCAAATGGGAAGGCAAAGGCACTATTCATAGCCATGCTGCCAACAAGAAGTGACCCCATAGCTTTTCGGTCGTACCGTTTATATTTGCCAATTGAAAACGCTATCAAGCCAACGGCTAGCGAGACAAATATGCCTGAAAGCGGAAGAAATAATAAATCTGTTGTGATATGAATTTTGCTGAAGGTAATAAGAAACAACGCTGGCAGGGTGTAATACATTGCCAGTTTAATTAAAAAGCCGCCCTGTTCAGCGGTGGCGATGGCTGTTCTGCGCGCAATGATGCCCAGTGTGAAATAAATAATAATGGGGAGTACTTTTGCGAAGAGAATTTCCATGGTTATCATCGATACTAAAGAATTCGCCTATGGTAATGATTTTTTATATGTTTGTCCTTTGAAATCCTCTTTTAGATAGGAGAAAGTAACGCAGCTTTCCCAAGTAATTTCAGTATATTTATCTGCGGATTGGGGCTTTATCCTGTACTCCAATCTTAGTACCGTTTATGGCTACCTTGCGTTATAATGCGCGCCTTTAAACTAAAGCTCAGAGGATACTGCCGTGGCACGTCTCACCCCTATCGAAAAATACCGCAATATTGGTATTTGCGCTCACGTTGATGCTGGTAAAACCACCACCACCGAGCGGGTGCTCTACTACACCGGTTTGTCTCACAAAATCGGTGAGGTGCACGACGGTGCGGCCACCATGGATTGGATGGAGCAGGAGCAAGAACGAGGTATTACTATTACCTCGGCGGCGACCACCTGTTTTTGGGCGGGAATGCAACAACAGTTCGAGCAGCACAGAATCAATATTATCGATACACCCGGACACGTAGACTTTACCATCGAAGTAGAACGCTCGCTGCGAGTGCTCGATGGTACTGTGGTTGTGTTGTGCGGTTCGTCTGGTGTACAGCCTCAAACTGAAACGG